>CAUJJQ010000001.1 GCA_963205285.1 Pseudomonadota bacterium
TGCCGCCCGGTGCAGTGGCTGGCGGCGGAGGCGGCGCGTTGCCGCCTGCGCCATTGACCGCCAGCACATAACGGCCCTGTTCGCCGCTACGAAAACTGGTTGCGCCGATGCGCACCTCCCCATCGGCGGGCATGGTAAAGCGCACGCGGCTGTTGCGGGTGCCGCGTCCGTCGGCGTCGTCATTATCCTGATTAAGGCCGCCCGGCCCACGGACGATCAAATATGGGTCAAACGCACTTGATTGCAGTGTTACATCATAGCTTTCGCCACGCCGCCCCTGCAATGTCCAAGTTTCGATATATTCACCGCTCGGCAAAGTCTGATCATTGCTGTCGAGCGCGCCATCGACACTTTGCCCGGCATTGATGGTGCGGGGTCCGTTGGCATTGGCGCTGGCTGGTGCGCTTGCCAAATTACCTGCGCCAAGGCGCAACTGGTAACGTCCGCGTTCCCCTGTGGCATAGCTGGTGGCGATGATGCGATATCGGCCATTGGTTGGCAAACGCACCGTGATTTCGGCACGCCTTTCGCCCGGCGTTGCATCGTCATTGTCCTCGGAAAAGCTGCCCGGTCCGCGCAGCAGCAGGTAGGGGTCGATGGCATCACTATCGAGCTGGATAGTCAGCGTCTGTCCCGCACGCCCTTCAAATTCATACGCGTCGAAATATTCGCCCGATGATAGGGTGCTATCGCCATTGTCGAGCGCGCCGGAAACGCTTTGGCCAATGGCGATGATCTGCTGTGCAAAGGCCGGGGCTGCAAAGGCTGAGGACGCCGCGAGTAGTGCAAGCAATGACAGGCTGTTTCGAACGCGCATATTCCCCCCAAGGCAATTTGGCGCAGCTTAACCAATAAAATCGTCTGAACGAATAGGAAGTTTCGGCTGACCCTAGATTTCCATCATCTCAAAATCCTGTTTGCTCGACCCGCATTGTGGACACATCCAATCATCAGAGATGTCGGCCCAGCGGGTGCCCGGTGCCAATCCTTCGGCTGGGTCACCTTCCTCCTCATTATAAATATAACCACAGTTCAGACACTGCCAGATTTTATAGGGCGCTTCGCTCATCATCATGCATCCTGCTTTAACGTAAATTTGATTGGCACATGTTTGGGGCCACAGACAAAGGCCGATTTGGTCCGTTCTGGACTGCCATCCAGTTCAACGCTCGCAAGGCGGGGGATGATCGCTTCCCATAAGAGCCGCATTTCCATCCGCGCCAGATGCTGGCCGATGCAGACATGCGGGCCATAGCCAAAGGCGAGCTGCTTGTTGGGCTTGCGGTGGATATCGAACGCATAGGGGCGTTCAAACACCGCATCGTCGCGGTTGGCCGAATGATAAGAGAGGAAGATATAATCGCCCGCCGCAATCTGGTGCCCGGCATATTCGCTATCGGCTGCTGCGGTGCGCATGAAATGCTTGACCGGCGTTGACCACCGGATACTTTCCTCGACAAAGGCGCCGATCAGGCCGGGGTCAACCTGTAGTTCAGTGAGGAGGTCGGGCCGCTCTGCCAATTCCCACATAGCCGCCGCTGTCGCATTCGAGGTTGTGTCATGCCCAGCAGTGGCAGCGATGATGTAATAGCCCATAAGCTGCCGACGGTTCAGATATTCGCCATCGATGGTGGCGTTGGCGATGAGGCTGTTGACCTTGGCATCATCGGGCGCAGCGCGGAACATGTCGGTCACCTTGCCAAAATATGCCTCCATCGCCGCGTTGATCTCGATGACCTGATCTAGCGCCTCCTTTGGCGTTACTTCCGTCTTGGTCCGGTTCATTTCAGGGTCGGTCGAACCGAATAATTGCTGCGTCAATTCCAGCAGATAAAGCTCATCCTCTTGGGGCACGCCCAGCACACCCATGATGACGCGCAGCGGATAATAAAAGGCGACATCGGCGGCAAAATCGCAGCTCGGGGCCTGATCGAACAACATCTGGGCATATTGCGCGGCGGTGGCACGAACCTTTTCCTCCATCGCGCGAACGGCTTGGGGGGTCATCGCCGGAAAAACGATCGATCGCAGCGCTTTATGTTCTGCACCATCGACGCCGACCAATGTGCGCATGAAATTGGAATCGCCATCGGTCAGAAAACGCACAATATTCTGTGTTTCGTCGGGCATCAAAGTGCTGGAACGCGGGCCATTTTGAAACTCTTTCGCGCGCATTTCGATCGCCAATATATCGGCATGGCGCGACGCCACCCAAATCGGCGGATATCCTGCCAGTTCAGCCTTGGCAAAGCCATGGTCGCGGCGCAGCGTGTCAAAGGCGGCATCGACGCGCGCGCCATCCTGATAGGCGGCGGGGTCGATAATGGTCTGCGCCAGCTCGGCCGGAATTTGCGCGTTCAAAAAAACCTCCCCCACCCGGTAGATAGGGCCGACGCCCCGCATTGCTGACATAAATGTTCATAACCGGCTGCGCTTGGCAAGCCGCAAAATCGAAAAAAGGTTGATGGTGGGCGGCTCCCCCTTTTCCAGCGCGGCAAAAGCGCACTATAGCAATGGCAATTGGCAATGGTGCCAAGCCAGAAATGCAGGGAAATATGTCCGAGGAATTCTACCGCATCAAGCGATTGCCGCCCTATGTCATCGCCGAAGTGAATGCGATGCGGGCCGCAGCGCGGCAGGCGGGTGAGGATATTATCGACCTGGGCATGGGCAATCCCGATTTGCCGCCGCCGCCGCATGTCATCGAAAAACTGGTCGAAGTAGCGCGCGATCCCAAGGCGCATGGCTATTCGGCGTCCAAGGGGATTGTCGGGCTGCGCCGCGCGCAGGCCAATTATTATGGCCGCCGCTTTGGGGTGGATCTGTGCCCCGACAGCGAGGTGGTGGTGACGCTGGGCAGTAAGGAAGGGCTGGCCAATCTGGCGCAGGCGATAACGGCGCCCGGCGACGTTGTGCTCGCCCCCAACCCCAGTTACCCCATCCACACCTTTGGATTCATCATTGCAGGTGCCACCATCCGCAGCGTGCCGACGACGCCCGACGAAGCCTATTTCGCGGCGCTCGAACGCGCGGTCAAATTCACCGTGCCCAAACCCAGCGTGCTCATCGTCAACTATCCGTCGAACCCGACGGCAGAGGTGGTTGACCTTGCTTTTTATGAACGGCTGGTCGCCTTCGCCAAGGAACATGGCATCTGGATATTGTCCGACCTTGCCTATAGCGAACTTTATTATGATGGCTGCCCGACACCATCGATTTTGCAGGTGTCAGGTGCCAAGGATGTGGCGGTCGAATTTACGTCCATGTCCAAGACATATTCGATGGCGGGTTGGCGGATTGGCTTTGCGGTGGGGAACAAGACGCTGATTGCGGCGCTGACCCGGGTCAAATCCTACCTCGATTATGGGGCATTTACCCCGATTCAGGCGGCGGCGGTTGCCGCGCTCAACGGGCCGCAGGACATAGTCGATCAAAATCGCACACTGTATCAGAAACGGCGTGATGTGTTGGTGGACAGTTTTGGCAAGGCGGGCTGGCACATTCCAGCCCCGCGTGCGTCGATGTTTGCTTGGGCACCCGTGCCGCCTGCGCTCGCGCATCTGGGTAGCCTCGAATTTTCCAAGCAGCTTTTGACACAGGCTGGCGTGGCGGTTGCCGCAGGCGTCGGTTATGGCGAGGAGGGTGAGGGGTTCGTCCGCATCGCCATGGTCGAAAATGAACAAAGGCTGCGGCAGGCAGCGCGCAATGTGAAACGCTACCTCCAATCCATGGGGGTGAATACGCCCGGTCAAGCGTCGGGCTGATCGTGGCTGCGGGCTCGTCGGATGGCGGCACTGCCGCCGCGCCAACCAGTGTGCGCATGCTGCTTTGGATCCTGCTCGCCACCTATACGCTCAATTTCCTTGACCGGCAGATACTCAATATTTTGGCCGAACCGATTAAGGCCGAACTGGGTTTAAGCGACAGCCTGTTGGGCTTTCTGGCAGGCCCGGCCTTTGCGGTTTTTTATGCGGTGCTCGGCGTGCCCATCGCCCGTTGGGCGGACAAGGGGAACAGTGACCGCGTCAGTCTGATTTCGCTCTCGCTCGCCATTTGGTCGCTGATGACCGCATGCACCGGTTTTGCGCAGAACTTTTGGCAAATGCTCGCCGCGCGTATCGGCGTTGGCATCGGCGAAGCGGGCTGCACGCCCGCAGCCCATGCGCTGATTGCCGATGCGGTGCCGGTGGAAAAAAGATCCTCGGCCATCGCATTTTTTGGTCTTGGCGTGCCGCTTGGTTCACTATTGGGCCTGGTCGTCGGCGGGATCATCAACGATCTTTATGGTTGGCGCATCGCCCTGATGCTTGTTGGTTTGCCGGGGCTGTTACTGGCGTTGGTGGTGCGCCTGTTACTGCGCGACCCGCGCCAAAATCTGTCGCCAGCTGTTCAAAACTCGGGGCATAGTGCAACGTCGTTATCCGCTGGTTTGGCAGAAATTTTTGGCTCCCGCACATACCTCTATCTGTTTATCGCGGCATCGCTCACCGCCTTTTTAAGCTATGGCAAGGGGCTGTGGACGATCAGCTTTTTCATCCGCAGCCATGGTCTTTCGACCAGTGCCGCCGGCCTGTCATTGGCCGTGGTACTGGGGCTGGCGGGTTTGTTTGGCACATGGGCGGGGGGCTATATCGCCGACCGTTTCGGGGTGGAGCGGCCGGGCCTGCGTCTGATGCTGCCGGGCATCGGCATGTCGTTCGCCGCGCCGATATTATTCGCAAGCTATTCGGCATCCGATTGGCGCGTCGCGCTGGCGCTGTTGGTGGTGCCGACGATGCTGAATGCGGCCTATTATGGCCCGACCTATGCCGCGGTGCAGGGTTTGGTGCGCGCACCGCTACGTGCGCTTGGCGCATCGATGGTCGTATTTGGCCAGAATTTCATCGGCTTGGGACTGGGACCGCTCGCCTTTGGCATGTTGTCCGATTATCTGCAGCCGGTTGCAGGCAGCGAAAGCGTGCGCTGGGTGCTTTATGGAGCGGCGTGGATCGGCATTTTCCCGGCGCTGTTTTTCATCGCCGCTGGACGTCGGATGGCGCGCGGGCTTTGACGGCTGACGGCCATCAGAGCCGAATTTCCTTTATTCGAATGGGTCACGGATGAGGATAGTATCCTCCCGCTCCGGGCTGGTTGAAACCAGCGCAATCGGCGTTTCGATCAATTCCTGCACCCGCTGGATATATTTAATCGCCTGTGCGGGCAGGTCGGCATAGCTGCGCGCGCCAGCGGTCGTTTCCTGCCAACCGTCCATTTCCTCATATATCGGTTCGACCGCTGCCTGATCGGCGGCGTGCGCCGGAAAATAGTCGAGGATTTTGCCATTCAAACGATAGCCGGTGCAGATGCGCACGCGGTCGAACCCGTCAAGCACGTCCAGCTTGGTGAGCGCGATGCCGGTGACTCCCGAAACCGCGCAGGCTTGGCGCACCAGCACCGCGTCGAACCAACCACAGCGCCGTTTGCGCCCGGTGACGGTGCCAAATTCATGCCCGCGTTCGCCCAGTTTTTGCCCCGTGGCATCGTCCAATTCGGTGGGAAATGGGCCGCTGCCGACCCGCGTTGTATAGGCTTTGGCAATACCCAATACGAAACCGACCGACGACGGGCCAAGCCCCGAACCGCTGGCGGCCGTGCCGCTAACCGTGTTGGAAGATGTGACAAATGGGTAGGTGCCGTGGTCGATGTCGAGGAGCACGCCCTGCGCTCCTTCGAACAGCACGCGCGCGCCCGCCTTGCGCACCTTTTTTAGCCGTTTCCACACCGGCTGCGCATATTCGAGCACATAGTCGGCGATTTCGGACAGGTCGGCAATCAGCCGCGCACGGTCAATCGGCGGTTCGCCAAAACCCGCACGCAGCGCGTCATGATGCGCGGTCAACCGGTCAAGCTGTGGATCCAATTTGTCGAGGTGCGCAAGGTCACATACGCGGATTGCGCGGCGGCCGACCTTATCCTCATAGGCAGGGCCGATGCCGCGCCCGGTGGTGCCAATCTTGCCAGCGCCCGCTGCGGTTACGCGCAAGCCATCCAGATCGCGGTGGAACGGCAGGATCAGCGCACAATTGTCGGCAATCGCAAAATTATCGGGGGTGATGCTGACGCCTTGCGAACGTAATTTGGTGATTTCATCACGCAGCGCCCATGGGTCGAGCACCACGCCATTGCCGATGATCGACAATGTGCCGGTGACAATGCCCGACGGCAGGAGCGATAGTTTATACACCTGATCGCCAACGACCAAAGTGTGGCCGGCATTATGGCCGCCCTGAAAGCGCACCACCGCATCGGCACGGCTGGCCAGCCAATCGACAATCTTGCCCTTACCCTCGTCGCCCCATTGTGCGCCGATTACCGTAACATTGGCCATAGTGATTCCGTCGCTTTCTGGCCCAAGCGGCCCGCGCGGCCTTAGCCGATTTGGCGGCAGAGGCAAGCGCCGAGGTCGGCATGAGGCGCGATTGCGACCAATTTGGGAAAGGCTTGCGACAATTTGCGACCATGCTGGCGCAAATCGCTCTGTGCTCGGGCGGATTTCGAAAGGATTTTGCAATGAGTTTCAGGGGTCAAAGCTTCAAAATGCTGGCGCTCGCGTTGTTGGTGTCGGGTGGTGTGGCAAGCGGTGCACTCGCCACGATGCAGGCGCGCGGCGCGATGGAGGAACGCGAACTTGGCCCCAGCGGCACCGCGCGCCCTGACGTCCACATTGCCTATGGCAACGACCCCATGCAGGCTGTCGACCTTTATCTGCCGCCACATCGGGCAGGTAATGGCCCGCCGCCGCCGATTGCCGTATTTGTCCATGGCGGCGGTTGGGCGCACGGCAACCTGACCATGGTGGCGCAAAAGCCCGAATATTTCGCGCGCGCCGGTTGGGCCTTTGCCTCCGTCGGCTACCGGCTTGTCCCCAATGCCACGGTTGAGCAGGAAGCGGCCGACGTCGGCATGGCCTTGCAACGGTTGCGCACCGAAGCGGCAGCGCGCGGCTATGACGGCAATCGGATCCTCCTCTTTGGGCATAGCGCGGGCGCGCATTTGGTGTCGCTGGTTGGCACAGACCCGCAATATGCTGGTGATGCTTTTGGCGCGATTCGCGGCATAATCCCTATCGATGGGGCGGCCTATGATGTGCCGCGCCAATTGGCGAGCGCGGGCCAGTTCATGCTGCAGCGCACCTATATGCCCGCCTTTGGCAGCGACGTTGCGCGCCAGCGTGCGCTGTCGCCGACCAATCATGTCGGGGCACCCGACGCCCCCGATTGGCTGTTTCTATATGATGCGGAACGCGCCGATGCTGTCGATCAGGCGGAATTGCTCGCGGGCGGCTTGCGGCGTGATCGCGCGCGGGTGGCAACACTCGCCATGCATTATCCCGAACGGCAGGTACTGGCGCGTCATCGGCGGATCAATGTCGATTTCGGGACGCCAGATTATGCGGCCAATGACCTGGTGGCGGCGATGATGGCACGGGTGGCGGCGGGCAATTAGACCTTTGTCGCACTGACACCATCCAGAACATGCGTGCAGCCCAGCGCGAGCGGGTCATCGTCGGGCGAAAGCGCGGCGATGGTCACCCACCCCTCCGCACGCAGCGTATCGGCGGCGCGCACATCATGGCCGATGGGCAGGAACAGGCGCGCAGCCTCCCCCGCCGAACGGCCAAGCCCTGCCATGATCAGCGGGTCGGGATAGAGCGAGAAACCGACTGCCGCTTCGCTGCGACCATTGGCATGCGAAATGGTGTAGCTGCCGCCGCGACCGATCGAAAATGCCCCAAATCGGCCCTGCGTATCGGCTGGATATTGCGCAAAAAAGGAAAAACCAATGCCGCTTTGATATTCAAAGCCATGGCGTTCGGTGGGATCGAGCGTTACCCGCGCAGCCCCTGAAATCGCCGCATTGACCGCGCGAAGTGCCGCTATCCGACCCGCCAGCACGCCTGCTGCATCGATGCTGGCAAGCCGTTCAATAGCGGTGTCAAAATCCCCCGTCGCTGCGAGCAACGGCAGATAGGCGGACGCGCCAAGCCATGGCAATGCGCCGGCATCCTTGGCGTCGAGCGCGGCGCGCACCGCATCCAAATTGCCGTCTGGTAACGGCAGCGCGTGCACCGCCAATGTATCGACCAGATCGGGCAGGGTCAGATCGACGCTGATGTCGGCGACCCCTGCCGCCGCCAGCGCATCGACCGCCATTTTGGCGATCTCGCACACGGCGGTGACAGCATCACTGCCGATCAATTCCGCGCCGATCTGCATCATTTCGCGTTCAGGCCACAGGGTGGAGGCAGCGAGTTTGGCAACCTGCCCCGCATAGCACAGGCGCATCGGGCGCGGTTGGGCGGCCATGCTGCTCGTCGCGATACGCCCGATCTGCCGGGTTATGTCGGGCCGAATAGCGAGCGTGCGGCGCGACACTGGGTCGGTAAAGCGCAACAGGCTGTTGGCGCTTGCGTCGCCCTCTGCCGCCAGCGTTTCGCGAAATTCGGCAATTGGCGGGGCAACACGGCGATAACCATGGCCCGCAAAAACGTCGATCAGCGCGCGCATGACGCGGCTCGCTGCCTCCGCTTCATCGGGCAGACGGTCACGCAACCCTTCGGGCAGCAACGGGGGCGGGGCGGGGTGGCTGTCGGTCACCTCGCCGCCCTTATCCGTCCGCTTCGCCAAATTGAAGCTAAAAGCGTAGCGCCTTGACCTGCTTCACCCCCTGCAACTGGCAGATTTGCCACAGCAAGGCTTCGGGCACCGCGCCATCGATGGACAGCAGCAGCACCGCCTCGCCGCCTGCTTCGCGGCGACCAAGGTGGAAGGTGCCGATATTGACCCCCGCTTCGCCAAGGGCGCCACCAATGCGTCCGATAAAACCCGGCGCGTCGGCGTTGACGACGAACAACATATCGCCTGCCAAATCCGCCTCCACCTTTATGCCATGAAGTTCAACGAGGCGCGGGGCACTGCGCCCGAAAATCGTGCCCGCGACGCTATGCTCCCCCTTTTTGGTGGCGATGGTGACGCGCAGCAAAGTGGCATAATCCCCCTCCCTATCATGGCGGATTTCGCGCACATCCAGCCCGCGTTCCTTCGCCATATGCGGGGCGTTGACCATATTCACCGTGTCGGAATAAACGCGCATCAACCCAGCGAGGACGGCAGCGACAATCGGTTTTTGGTTCAGCGTTGCTGCCGCGCCCTCTGTCTCGATGGCGATGGACAGGATATCTTCACCCTCCAACTGGCCGACAAGGCGGCCCAATTGTTCGGCGAGCGCCATATAGGGTTTCAACTTGGGCGCTTCCTCCGCCGACAGGCTGGGGACGTTCAGCGCATTGGTAATCCCACCATGCACCAGATAGTCGGCAATTTGTTCGGCCACCTGAATGGCGACATTGACCTGCGCCTCATTGGTCGATGCGCCAAGATGGGGGGTGCAGATGAAATTGGGCGTGCCAAACAATGGGCTGGCCTCCGCCGGTTCAACCGCAAAGACATCGAGCGCCGCGCCGCCGACCTGTCCGCTGTCGAGCGCATCTTTGAGCGCAGCCTCATCAATCAGGCCACCGCGCGCGCAATTGACGATATGCACGCCGCGCTTTGTTTTGCGGAGGTTCTCGGCCGACAAAATGCCGCGTGTCTGGTCGGTCAGCGGTGTGTGGAGCGTGATGAAATCTGCCCGGGCGAGCAGGGTGTCGAGTTCGACCTTTTCAATCCCCAATTCCACCGCGCGTTCGGGGCTGAGGAAGGGGTCATAGGCAATAATTTTCATCCGCAGGCCGAGCGCGCGGTCGGCAACGATGCTGCCGATATTGCCCGCGCCAATCAGCCCCAGCGTTTTGCCGGTCAGTTCAACCCCCATGAAGCGGTTTTTTTCCCACTTGCCCTGCTGGGTGGATGTGTCGGCTTCGGGTATCTGACGCGCCAGCGCAAACAGCATGGCGATCGCATGTTCTGCAGTCGTAATGCTGTTGCCAAAAGGGGTGTTCATCACCACCACCCCCTTGGCCGACGCAGCGGGAATATCGACATTATCAACGCCAATCCCCGCGCGCCCGACGACCTTCAACCGGGTCGCGGCGTCCAATATTTCATTGGTCACCTTGGTCGCGGAACGAATGGCCAGCCCGTCATAATCGCCGATAATCGCCAGCAATTCATCCTTAGTGAGGCCCGGACGTTCGTCCACCTCCACCCCGCGTTCGCGAAAAATCTGCGCCGCGCGCGGGTCCATCTTGTCGCTGATCAAAACTTTGGGCTGGCTGTTGGTCATGGGTTTATCCCTTAAATGGTGGCAAGTGGGGCGTGCTTTGCCCGTCACCTTGCTCGATATTTGATGTGGGGTTTCAGGCCGTTTGGGCGCTGGCATAGGCCCAGTCGAGCCATGGACCGAGCGCGGTTATATCCGCCGTTTCCACCGTCGCGCCGCACCAGATACGCAGCCCCGCCGGGGCATCACGGTATCCCGCAATGTCATAGGCGGCACCCTCAGCCTCCAGCAAAGCGGCCATGCGCTTGATAAAGCCGCCATCGGCCCCTTCGACGTTCAGGCAGACGCTGGTGATTGACCGGCATGCTGCATCCCGCGCCAGATAGGATAGCCATGGCCGCGCCGTGACAATCGCATCGAGCGCGGCGGCATTGGCAAGCGTGCGTTGGCGCATCGCGCCGCCGCCCAGCGACCCCGCCCATTCGAGCGCGAAGATCGCGTCTTCCACCGCCAGCATCGACGGGGTGTTGATGGTTTCGCCCTTGAACAATCCTTCGCCCAGCGCGCCCTTGGACATCAGGCGAAAAATTTTGGGTAATGGCCATGCGGGTGTGTGGTTTTGCAGCCGATCAACCGCGCGCGGGCCGAGGATGAGGACACCATGCCCCCCTTCGCCGCCCAACACTTTCTGCCAGGAAAAGGTCGCTACGTCGATTTTGTCCCACGGCAGATCATAGGCAAAGACCGCGCTCGTTGCATCGACGAAGGACAGGCCGGCGCGATCATCGGCAATCCAGTCGCCATCGGGCACGACGACGCCCGACGTTGTGCCGTTCCAGGTGAAGAGCACATCATCTGCCCAATCGACCGCTGCCAGATCGGGCAATTCGCCATATGATGCGCGCAGGATTTTGGGGTCGAGGCGCAGTTGCTTGGTAACATCGGTGACCCAACCCTCGCCGAAACTTTCCCAAGCCAGCATGGTAATGCCGCGCGTGCCCAACATCGTCCACATCGCCATTTCAAAGGCACCGGTGTCGGATGCAGGGACGATGGCGATACGGTGCGTGTCGGGCAGCGACAGCGCATCGCGCATCAGGTTGATGCAATGCGCCAGCCGTTCTTTGCCCAGCGACGAACGGTGCGAACGGCCCATGACCGCAATGTCAAGTTTTTGGGGACTCCACCCTGGCGGCTTGGCGCAGGGACCGGAGGAAAAATATGGACGCGCAACCGCGCGCACTGGTTTTACTATCGTCATCAAACTCTCCTTACAGAGAGCACGCGCGGCGTTGGGACCGCGTGGCCCGTCGCCGCTCCTAAATGGCGCTGGCCGTTTGTCAAGGCGCATATGTTGCATTGCAACAGATTTTCAGTTGGTTACCTGCTGTTTACCATGTTGGCGTAAAGCGGGCGATATGCGTTTGCTCCTTCGTTTCAGCCCACTGGTGTTGCTCAGCCTTTCCGCCTGCTTCGGTGGGGTGGACCGGCCACAGGCCAGCAATAGCCCTGATCGCGCACCGCGCCCAAGCGTTGCCAGTAACAATCCCGATACCCGTCAATGCATGGCCGAACTAGCGCGCGCAGGCGTGCGTTTTTCGGCGCTGCCCGATCAGGATTTTGGCGGCGGCTGTCATGCCATTGGCAGCGTGCGGTTGACCGACATCGGGACGCCTGCGACCAATTTGGGGCCGATGACCTGCCCCTTGGCGCGTAATTTTGTCGCCTGGGTGCAATATGCGGTGAAGCCTGCTGCGCGGCAGGTCTATGGTGCCAATCTGGCGCGGATTGAAACCTTTGGCACCTATAATTGTCGCAACGTCAATGGTGCAAGCAGTGGGCGCTTGTCGCAACATGCCTATGCCAATGCGGTCGATGTGTCGGCCTTTGTGTTGGATGATGGGACGCGCGTCACGGTTTTGAGCGGCTGGTCCGGCGATGGTCGTTCGCAGCAATTTTTGCGCCTTATTCACACATCAGCATGTCGCCGTTTTGGGACGGTGTTAAGCCCCGAATATAATCGCCAACATGCCAATCATTTCCATTTTGACATGAGCGGGGCAGGTTATTGCCGCTGAGGCGCATAAG
>CAUJJQ010000002.1 GCA_963205285.1 Pseudomonadota bacterium
CTGACAATGCCCGCCGAATGGCAGGATTTTTGGGCACTTACCAAGCCACGGGTGATGAGCCTTGCCATTTTTACCGCGCTTGTCGGTATGGTGGTGGCTCCCGTCGCCATCCCCCCCGCGCTGGGTGTTGCGGCAATCGTCGCCATCGCCTTGGGGGCGGGGGCATCGGGCGCGCTCAACCAATGGTATGAGGTGGATGTCGATGCCGCGATGCGCCGCACCGCCGCGCGCCCATTGCCCGGCGGACGGATGGAAAAGGTTTCGGCGCTGCATTTCGGTGTCGGGCTTGGCGTTTTTTCGGTGCTGCTTTTGGGCTTTGCCACCAATTTGCTGGCCGCTGCGGTGCTGGCCGTATCCATCCTATTCTACCTCCTCATCTACACCGTCTGGCTAAAGCCGCGCACTGCGCAGAATATTGTCATCGGCGGCGCGGCGGGCGCCTTTCCCCCGCTGATTGGCTGGGCAGCGGCAACCGGTTCCATTGGGTGGGACGGGGCCATCCCATCGCTGCCATGGATGTTGTTTGCGCTGATTTTCCTGTGGACGCCGCCGCATTTTTGGGCGCTGTCCCTGTTCGTACGGACAGATTATGCCGCTGCCAAAATCCCCATGCTGCCGGTGGTGGCGGGGGAACGGTCAACACGCCGCCACATATTCCTATACACGCTGCCGATGGTCGCCTGTGCGATGGCAATACCCGCATTGGGTCAGGCGGGCGCGCTCTTTGCATGGGTGGCAGGGGTGATGAGCGTCATTTTCCTTGGCCTTGCGACACACGTCGGTTTCCGGCGGGAGGTTGCGGGTGATGCCATGCGCCCCGAAAAGCGGCTGTTTTACTTCTCCATCCTCTACCTTTTTCTGCTATTCCTGACGCTGATGGCAGAGGTGTTGCTGCATTAAGGACAGACCGATGATGACAGAATCCGACCAAGGCTCCGTCCAAGACCAAGCCCATGAAGCCGGCTTCGACATGGACGAATATCGCCGCCGTCAGCGCGCGCGCGCACGGGTTATGGCGATCCTGCTTGTCGCGTTCGTCCTGCTGATTTTTGCGGTCACCATCGCCAAAATGGGGCTGGCGAGCCGATGATGCAGCTTATCGCCCGGGGGAAAAACCGTACCGCAGCGCTCGCGGCATCGCTGGCGCTGGCGATGGTCGGCCTGGGCTTTGCTGCCGTGCCGCTATACCGGCTTTTCTGTCAGGTGACGGGCTTTGCCGGCACAACGATGCGGGTCAGTGAAGAAACGGCATCGGCGGTGCCGGTCATCGACAATCAGACGATTTCGGTGCGTTTCGATTCGAACACCGCGCCGGGGCTGGGTTGGACATTCCGCCCCGAACGCCCGCGCGATACACTGTCCATCGGTCAGCGCGACATGATGATTTTTGTCGCCAAAAACCTGACCGACCGGACGGTGACGGCGACCGCGACTTTCAACGTCACCCCATCGCAGGCCGGCCCCTATTTTTCCAAGGTGCAATGTTTTTGCTTTACCGAGCAGACTCTGGCGCCGGGTGAGGAAATTCGCATGCCCGTCGTCTATTATGTGGACCCCAGGATTTTGGAGGATCCCGACGCGCGCGATGTGCGTGAAATTACACTATCTTATACCTTCTTCCCGGTGGACGAAGCGGCCACAGGCGGGTAAGGGGCTGAATCTGTGCACGGTTGCGCGCAAAGCGCGGCCGCAAGGACAAAAGATTGAAGGGGAAAGGCGCACATGGCCGGGCAAAAGCACCATGATTATCACCTCGTAGAACCGAGCATCTGGCCGCTGATTGGCTCGCTCGCTGCCTTTACGATGTTGGGCGGCGGGGTGATGGCAATGCACGCGGTGCCTGCGGGCATGTGGGTGCTTGGCTTGGGCATCGCGCTGGTGCTCGCCACCTTTTATTTCTGGTGGGCCGATGTGGTGCGCGAAGCGCATTCGGGCGATCATACGCCGGTGGTACAGCTTCACCTGCGCTACGGCATGTTGCTGTTTATCGCGTCCGAAGTGATGTTCTTCGTCGGCTGGTTCTGGGCATGGTTCGACTTTTCCCTGTTCCCGACCGCGCTGCAATTTGCCGACGGCGCGACAACCAATATGATCGGCCAAGAAGGCGCATCGGCGCTGATGCAATGGCCGCCCAAGGGGATGGAGGTTATCGACGCATTTGATCTGCCGCTGATCAACACGCTGATCCTGCTCTGTTCGGGGACGACGGTTACTTGGGCGCACCATGCGTTGATCAAGGGCGACCGCAAGGGGTTGATCAACGGGTTGTGGCTGACGATTCTGCTCGGCCTGTTATTTTCGTCGATCCAGTTGTTTGAATATATGCACGCGCCATTCCCCTTTGGCGGGTCGAATTACAGCTCTGCCTTTTTCATGGCGACCGGTTTCCACGGGTTCCACGTCATCGTCGGCACGATTTTCCTGATCGTCTGCCTCATCCGTTCGTACAAGGGTCATTTCACCCCGCAGCAGCATTTCGGTTTCGAAGCCGCCGCTTGGTATTGGCACTTCGTCGATGTGGTGTGGCTGTTCCTGTTTATCGTCGTCTATGTCTGGGGCGGCTGGGGCGCGCCGGTTCACGGTTAATCCGCTGATAGGGGACTGACACGGGCATGACCCGCGACATTTTAGAACAGGCCAAGGGGCGGCAGGATTTATTCCTTGCCGCCCTTTACGCGCGCTGCCCGTGTTGTGGCAGCTCCGGCCTGTTCGACGGGCCGATTAATTTTGCGCCTGCGTGTCGGGCATGCGGATATGATTTTCATCGGGCGAATGTGGGGGATGGGCCGGCGGCGCTGCTCATCCTCATTGTCGGCGGCCTGTTGGTGGCAGGTGCCGTCACCCTCCAACTAACGGTTCGCCCGCCATGGTGGGTGCATTTTCTGCTGTGGACACCGCTGATCATCGCCGCGACCATCGGCTCGTTGCGCCTGTCGAAGGCGTTACTGATCCACGCCGAATATCGTCATGATGCGGGTGCGGCGGTGCACGGAGTTGCCCCCAATGACCGCCCAAATGACTGAACCCCGGGCCATCCCCATTTTGCCCAGCCTGTTGGTTGCCGCAGCGGTGGCGGTGATGTTGGCGCTCGGCGTCTGGCAGATCGAGCGGCTGCATTGGAAAGAGGGGATGATTGCGCAGTTTTACGCGGCTGAGCGGGATATTACGCCCGTCATCGACCCGGGCCATAGCCTGCGCAATGTGCCTTTATACCGCCATGCCAGCATCGATTGCCGCGACCCGCGTGACTGGCAGGCAATCGCTGGCCGTAATGTGATGGATGATGCGGGCTTTGCCCATGTCGCGCGCTGCACTTTGGCCGACGGGACGCATGCGCGCGTCGTTGCCGGTTGGTCCACCGACCCTGCAACCCCTAACTGGGCTGGCGGACGGATAGCGGGCATCGTCGCGCCCGCAGGGGCACAGGGGCCGTGGATCGTATCGGCAAGCCCGGTTGCGGGGCTGGTCGCCAACGCCGTCCCCGACCCGAATGATACGCCCAATAATCACCTGTTTTACGCCATCCAATGGTTCATTTTTGCGGGCGCTGCGGCGGTAATTTATGCGCTGGCGCTGCGCCGCCGTTGGCGTGACGCTGGTGCGGTTGCGCTTGATGTGCCGCCGCCCCAAGGTTAAGCGCGCGCATGCACTATATTTCCACCCGTGGCGCGGCCCAGCCGCTTGATTTTCGTGGCGCGACGCTTGCCGGTCTGGCGTGGGATGGCGGACTGTTCGTGCCGGTGCAATGGCCGCAATTTTCGCCGGACGACATCGCATCGCTCGCCGGGCTTTCTTATGCGCAAACCGCGGCCCACATCCTCGCGCCCTTTACGGCGGGCGTGCTCGATGCGGGTGAATTGCAGGCGCTGACCACCAGCGCCTATGCCAGCTTTGACCATGCGGCGGTGACCCCACTGGTGCAGCTCGACGAACGGCATTTTCTGCTCGAACTATTTCACGGGCCGACGCTGGCGTTCAAGGATGTGGCGCTGCAATTGCTCGGCCTGCTCTTTGAACGGTTTTTGATCGGCGATGATGCGCCGATCACCATTGTCGGGGCGACGTCGGGCGATACCGGGTCGGCGGCAATCCGCGCGGTGGCGGGCCGCGCGCATATGCAGATTTGTATGCTCTACCCCCATGGTCGGGTGTCCGATGTGCAGCGGCGGCAGATGACCAGCGTCGATGCGCCCAACGTCCATATTGTCGCCATCGACGGCAGTTTTGACGATGCACAGGCAATGGTGAAGCGGCTGTTCGCCGATGATGTGGTGACCGCGCGCCACCGCATCGGCGCGGTTAATTCGATTAATTGGGCGCGGCTCGCCGCGCAAATCGTCTATTATTTCTATGCCGCCGTGCGGCTGGGCGCGCCGGGGCGGCGCGTCGCCTTTTCGGTGCCGACCGGCAATTTCGGTGATGTGTTTGCCGGCTATGTCGCGGCGCAAATGGGGCTGCCCATCGAACGGCTGATCGTTGCCACCAACATCAATGATATTTTGCACCGTGCGATTGCCAGCGGCGATTATGCGGCGGGGCAGGTGGTGCCGACCGCCAGCCCCAGCATGGATATTCAGGTGTCGAGCAATTTTGAACGATTGCTCTTTGACGCGGCAGGCCGCGACGGCGCGGCGCTGGCCGCGCAAATGCAGCAATTTGACGCAGCGCGCGCCATCACCCTTACCAACGCGCAGCGTGCGCACATCGGGCAGCTTTTTTCGAGCGT
>CAUJJQ010000003.1 GCA_963205285.1 Pseudomonadota bacterium
CGTCGATGCGCACACCAAAAAATGGCCCATAATCCTGTGTGCGATCATGCCAGGGACCGGGCTGCGCATGCGCAGCGAGTGCCGCCATTTCCGGAACATCTGCCGCGCCGAGGCGACAAATGGGATAGGGGTGCTCGAAATTCTCTGGCTGTCGGCCAAGGTGCATCTGGAGCAGCAGTGCCTGTTCGATGCGCGTGACCCCCGCCGGGGTTGGCCAATCACGATCTTCGACCATCCAATATGTTGCGCGCGGCTGCATCAGCGCCGCCATGTCGTTGAGCGCGGCCGGCCCATCATCGCGCGCGGCGATAAAGGGGCCAAATTCGCGATCCATTGCCACCGCATCACCATGCCAATGCGCCAAATGCACTTGCCGGTGGTTCAGACAGTGCCAGACGGGGCGGCGCAATGCTGCATCGGCATTTTCCGCTGTTTCAGACATGTTCCAGCAGTCGCGCCGCCGCCGCGCGGGCTTCATCGGTTATCGCCGCGCCCGACAACATCCGCGCAATCTCCTCCTGCCGCGCGGGGGCATCGAGCAGGGTCACAGCCGTGCGGGTTTCACCATCCATCGCCATTTTGCGAATCAGAAAATGCTGGCCACCACGGGCGGCAACCTGCGGCGAATGGGTGACGACCAAAATCTGCCGTTCGCGCGCCAGCAGCGCCAGCCGTTCCCCGATCGCACTTGCCACCGCGCCGCCGACCCCGCGATCAATTTCGTCAAATATGATTGTCTGCGCGTCGCCAACGCCTGCCAGCGCCACTTTGAGCGCCAGCAAAAAGCGCGACAGTTCGCCGCCCGAAGCAATTTTGATCAATGGGCCAAAATCGCCACCCTGATTAGTGGCGACACGAAATTCAACCCGCTCCGTCCCCATCGGACCCCAGTCAGCCTCCGCCAAAGACTCGACCATTGTCTGAAAACGCGCTGTATCGAGCTTGAGCGGCGGCAATTCGTCCGCCACCGCCGCATCCAACGCCTGCGCTCCGGCATGGCGCGCATTGGTCAGGTTGGCCGCAGCCAGACAATAGACATCGCGCGCGCGTGTCAAAGCATCCTCCAGCGCGCTCAGGCTGTTCGTCCCTGCATCTATGGCCGCGCGGCGCTGCTCCAGTTCGGCATGGAGCGCGCCGAGCGCATCGGCTTCCACCCGATGTTTGCGCGACAATGCACGAATATCGAACAATCGGGTTTCGATGCGGTCAAGCTCAGCCGGGTCGTGGCGCAGCGCGTCAGCGGCACGCGCCAAGGCCCCCTCGCCCTCGTCACATTCAGCCAGTGCACGGTCAAAAGCGGACAGCGCCTCCGCAAAAAGGGCGTGTTCGCTCGCCAAACGATCGAGCCTGCGGGTGGCACCGCGCAACTGGGCAAGCGCCCCCTCACTCCCCATAAGTTGGGCGAGGATGGTGACCATATCTTCGGCCAGCCGCTCCCCCCTTTGCATCGTCGCGCGGCTGGCGGCGAGTTCCGCCTCCTCCCCCGCCTGCGGTGCGATGGCAGCGAATTCGGCCAGCGCATGGTCGAGCCATTCACTTTCATCGCTATCGGCGGCGAGGCGCCCCTGCGCCTCGGACAAGCGCGCCGCTGCCCCCTGCCATGCTGCCCAAGCGCGCGATACGGCGGCGGTATCTATATGGCCGAAGGCGTCAAGCAGCACGCGATGGCCACGCGCACTCAACAACCCGCGCTCATCATGCTGGCCATGTATCTCCACCAGCATATTACCCACATCGCGCAGCAAGGCGGCGCTGACCGGCTGGTCGGCGATAAAGGCGCGGCTGCCACCGTCGGCGCGCAAATCGCGGCGAATGACCAAAGCCTCGTCACGCGCGCCCTCTATCCCCGCATCTTCGAGCATGTCCCAAATGGCATGACCCGCAGGCGGAGGCGCAAAGCTTGCCGCCACCCGGCCGCGCTCTGCCCCCTTGCGTACCAAATTGCTGTCGGCCCGCGCGCCGAGCGCCAGACCCAGCGCATCGAGCAGGATGGATTTGCCCGCACCGGTTTCGCCGGTGAGGACGCTGAGGCCGGAACCAAGGTCAAGTTCCAGCCTGTCGATGAGGACAATATCGCGGATCGACAGCGCGATCAGCATAGGCCGCGCCGATATGCAGCCATCAAGGTGCAGCGGGGGCGGGCGCACTCGTCGTTGGCGTAGCGGCCGGCGCGACCGGTGGGTGCTCGCCCATCAACCGATAGGCGCGCTGATACCATTCGCTGCCCGCATAATTGCGCCCCAATACGGCGGCGGCGCGCTCCGCCTCCTGCCCCATACCGAGCGAGAGATAACATTCGACCAGCCGGAAAAGCGCTTCGGGCGCGTGGCTGGTCGTCTGATAATTATCAACGACGTTGCGGAAGCGCACGGTCGCACCCAGCCAATGTGACGAACGTTCATAAAAACGCCCGATTTCCATTTCCTTGCCTGCCAGATGGTCGTTGACCAGATCAATCTTGAGCCGCGCATCAGCAGCATATTCGCTATTGGGGTAACGGCGCACCAATTCATTCAGCGCGTCGAGCGCCTGTTGCGAAATGCGCTGGTCGCGCGTCACATCGCTGATTTGTTCATAATAGCACAAAGCGACAAGATAATAGGCATAGGGGACGTCGCGGCTGCCGGGGTGGATTTGCAGAAAGCGCTGCGCAGACGCGATTGATTCGGTAAATTGGCCGGCCGCATAATTGCTGAACGCGCTCATCAGCTGGGCACGACGGGCCCATGGCGAATAGGGGTGCTGACGCTCCACCTCGTCAAACAGGCCCGCCGCAATGCGGTATTGTCCTTGGCGCATGCGATCAACCGCCGCATTATAGAGCGTTGAGACATCGCGCGCGACATAGCGCGTGTCGCGCGGGCCGGATCGGCCGCCGCCAAAACCGGCACAGCCGCTAAGCAGCATGGCGGGGAGGAGGATGGCGGCGATGGACGGACGAAATTTCTGCATGGGCGGCGGTATAGCCAGCGTCTTGCTGAACGCCAAGCGAACAAATGCGTCTGCCGGCGCAAAATTTCTCTAACTGCTCATCCCCACCGTGGCGCAGGCAAGCGCGACGAGCAAACCGGCAAAGCGGTTGGCCCGAAACCGGTGGAGTGCGTTAGCACCATCCACCGCATCAAGCGTTACAATTTGCCAGCAAAAATGCAGCGCAATAGGCAATAGTGTGAGCAACGCCAGCGGGTCGGGACGCACCTGCCAAAACGCTGCCACCCAGAATAGCAGCGCGAGCAAATAACATGCGCCCACCCCCTTGCGGATATGGCGACCCATCGCCCGCGCGCTCGATTTTACACCGGCGAGCGCATCATCCTCCACATCCTGCAGCGCATAGATACTGTCATAACCAATCACCCAGAAAATGCTGCCCGCATAGAGTGAAAGGCCTGCAGCCCAGCGGGTGCCCTCCGCTACAGCCGCCCAACCGACCAGCGCAGCCCAGCTGAATACAATGCCCAGCCACGCCTGCGGCCACCATGTGATGCGCTTCATAAAGGGGTAGGCAAGGACAGGCAGCACCGATGCCAACGCAATGATTTGCGCCAGACGCGGTAGCTGCAGCAGCACGATCAGTCCGACACAGCACAATGCCATGGCAAACGCCCCCGCCGCGCGACGCGACACCCTACCGCTCGCGATAGGGCGATTGCGCGTGCGTGCTACCCGTCGGTCGATATCGACATCAACCATATCATTATAGACGCAGCCAGCACCGCGCATCGCAATTGCGCCGATCAGCAGCCAGAACAGCAATGGCCAATGCGACACTAGGCCGCCTGCCAGCGCCAGTCCCCAGAGGCCCGGCCAATATAGCAGCCACCAGCCAATCGGTCGGTCAAAACGCGCCAGCACCGCATAGGGACGGGCAAAACCCGGCAGCAAACGCAACCAACCGCCATTTTCGCTGTCCGGAACCATGGTGCTGTCGTGCTGCATGGTCGCGCCATAGATTGTTGCGCCCGATTAGGCTAGGCGCAGCGCATGCCCGCTACGCCCGCCTGGCCGCCCAAATCGACCCCGCGTCTGTTCGTGCCGCCACCACTCACTATCGATGCGTCGGTACATCTGACCGGCAATGCCGCCCATTATCTGACCCATGTCATGCGCCGGGCTATCGGCGATCCTGTCAAATTATGCGATGATAACAGCGGCGAATTTCTGGCGGAGATCGTAGCGATTGGCAAACGCGACTGCATATTGTCCGTGCGTGGCCATTTGCGTGGCCGTGAGAGGGTGGATGATTTTTGGCTCTGCGCCAGTCCGATCAAACGACAACGCTGGGATTGGCTGATTGAAAAGGCGACCGAGCTGGGGGTCGACAAAATATGCCCCGTGACCATGGAGCGCAGCATCGCCGAGCGCATCAATATGGAGCGTGCGCGCACCATCGCGCAGGAAGCCGCCGAACAATGCGACCGCACCGCCCTGCCGCAGATCGACACGCTGCAAAGCCTCAAGCAAATGCTGGCCAATTGGCCAGCCGAGCGGCGGCTATATTTTGCCGATGAAAATGGTGGCGACGCGTTGCTGGATGCCGTGCAAGCGGATTGGCATATCCCAGCCGCTGTATTAATCGGGCCGGAAGGGGGCTTTAGTGAGAGCGAACGTGCCGCTATCCGCGCGCTACCATCGGCACACGGTGTAACGCTCGGCCCACAGATTTTGCGCGCAGAAACGGCTGCTTTGGCGGCCACGGCGCTGATATTGGCAGCACGGCAGTCGGCACACAGCAACCCCTAAGTTTACGCCCCGTTCACCATCTTGCGCTATCGAGGGGGCAAGATACGCAATTGCAGGCATTGGGCGCAGGTTTTGGACCAGATAATACCCCAGATTCGGGCTGTTTTGGGGCATTTCGCCCGAACGATGCTGTTGGCATTGTTAATGCTGGCCGCCCCCGCTTGGGCGCAAGTCAACCAATTTACCGATAGCACCAGCCGTGCCATCAACAATTCGACGCCCTGCGGAACGCCGATAATTATCAATTTCAGTGTTGCCGGCAGCTATAATGTCGGCGACATCAATATCGGCATTTTTGCGACGCACACTTGGCGCGGTGACATACGCGCGACGTTGCAGTCGCCAGCCGGAACCCGCGTCCAAATTGTCGATGGTGACACTAACAATATCTCGGGCAATAACTTCAACGTCTTGCTCGACGACGGTGCGGCGCAAGTGGTGAATACCGATTCAGCGACCGGCAATCATTCGACGTCCGCACCCACCCCCTATGCCAACACATTCCGCCCCAACGCCGCGCTCAGCGCCTTTAATGGTCAAGCTGCGGCGGGGACTTGGCGGCTGGAAATCTGCGATCTTTACCCCTCCGCCGACAATGGCACTTTCACCCGCGCCGACCTGTATATTACCGAGGCGGGACCGATGGCCGACCTGTCACTGACAAAGACAGTCAGCAATGCAGCGCCCACATATGGGGCATCGATCAGCTATACCTTGCAGGTAACAAATGCTGGCCCCAATGCTGCAACCGGCGTTGTAGTGCGCGATCTGTTGCCCGTCGGGGTGAATTTCGTCAGCGCCAGCGGCTTTGGCAGCTATGATGCCGTAACAGGCAGTTGGACGGTGGGTTCTATTCCCGTCGGCACGACCCGAACCCTTACCATCAATGTAACGGTCAATGCATCTGCCGGCGCAACGGTCACCAATGCGGCGGAAATATTTGCATCCGACCTGACGGATCCCGACTCCACGCCCAACAATAGCTCGACAAGTGAGGATGATGACGCATCCATCAACTTCACCGTATCGGGTAGTCGTGTTGCCGGAACGCCGCCAACTTTGGTCTGCCCGGTCGGTACCACTATTTTTGACTGGGATTCGCCCAGCGTTGTGTGGTCAGCGGGCACCACCAATAATAATTTCACTGTCACGGGCATCGGCACCTATAATTTCAACATTGTTACCGGTGCGACATGGCTCAGCAATGCAACCTATGGCGGGCAAAGCCCGGCGGAGCAGACGGCAGTGACGGGTGGTTTACCGCCGGGGCAATCCTCACTCTTCCTCTACCCGGATTTTGCCAGCATCTCGCAAAATGCGGTGCTAACGCTGACCCTGCCGACCCCTGTACCTGGTCTGCAATTCAAGATCTTTGACGTTGACTATAATGCCGGGCAATTTGCCGACCGTGTCGCCATCAACGGCACATTCAACGGCGCGCCGGTTTACCCAACTGTTACCAACGGTGTTTCCAACTATGTGATCGGCAACAGCGCATATGGGGATGGCTTGTCCGCTGACACCAGCGCGAACGGCAATATAACCGTCACCTTTACCAGCCCCGTGGACACCATCATCATCGATTATGGCAACCACAGTCTTGCTCCGGCAAACCCCGGCGGACAGGGTATTGCGTTGCACGACATCACATTCTGTAGCCCGACGGCGACCCTGACCATGGCCAAGACCAGCACATTGGTCAGCGACCCGGTCAATGGTGTCACCAATCCCTTTGAAATCCCTGGCGCGACCATCCGTTACTGCATCTTGGCGCACAATCCTGACAGCGGCACGGCAGCCAATCTGGCGATCAGCGATACATTGCCCGCTAATGCGACCTTTGTTCCGGGTAGCCTGCGCACCGGCAATAGTTGCGCGAGTGCCGCAACGGTGGAGGATGATGACGCCAGCGGCGGGGATGAAAGTGACCCTGATGGCGCGGCCTTTAGCGCAGGCGTCGTGACGGCCAGTCGCACGTCGCTAATCTCCGGTGCCAGTCTGGCCGTGACCTTTGACGTCACCGTCAACTGACCAGATGGAATAATGTTACATACCCCCTAGCAATGGCGCGCGCGCTTGCTACATCAGCGCCATGAGCACCAGACAAGTTTCGAAAAGCAACGATCCCATCGTCGCCAATATTTCCGATCTTATCGCCCCTATGGCGGCGGGGGAAAAGCCGCGCACCCGCTGGCGGATCGGCACGGAACATGAGAAGCTGGTTTATCGAACCACCGACCTTCGCGCGCCAAGCTATGACGAACCGGGCGGCATCCGCGATCTGTTGATGGCGCTTACCCGCTATGGATGGGAACCGATTGTCGAGGGCGGCAATGTTATCGCATTGGCGGGTGAGGACGGCACAATCAGCCTCGAACCTGCAGGACAGCTTGAATTGTCGGGTGCGCCGGTGTGCAACCTGCACCAGACTTGTGCCGAAACCGGTCGCCATTTGAAACAGGTCAAAGCGATTGGCGACGAACTTGGCCTCGGCTTTATGGGGCTTGGCATGTGGCCGGACAAAAGGCGCGATGAACTCCCCACCATGCCTAAGGGTCGATATGCCATCATGCTCGCCCATATGCCACGCGTCGGCAGCATGGGGCTCGACATGATGCTGCGCACCTGCACCATCCAGACCAACCTCGATTATTGTAGCGAGGCGAATATGGTGCAGAAATTCCGCGTATCGCTCGCGCTCCAACCGCTGGCGACCGCACTGTTCGCCAACAGCCCCTTTACCGAGGGGAAACCCAACGGGTTTTTATCCTATCGCAGCCATATCTGGACAGACACCGACCCAGCGCGCACCGGCATGCTGCCCTTCGTATTTGACGATGGGTTCGGTTATGAACGCTACGCACAATATATGCTGAATGTGCCGATGTATTTCGTCTATCGCGACGGCAAATATATCGATGCTGCGGGGCAGAGTTTTCAGGATTTCATGGCGGGTAAACTGCCCGCCCTCCCCGGCGAACTGCCGACGTTGAGCGACTGGAATGACCATTTGTCCACCGCCTTTCCTGAAGTGCGGCTCAAAAGCTTTTTGGAAATGCGTGGCGCGGACGGCGGTCCTTGGAACCGGATTTGCGCGCTGCCCGCCTTTTGGGTCGGCCTGCTTTATGACGATGTGGCGCTCGATGCCGCGTGGGATGTGGTCAAAGACTGGAGTATAGAGGGGCAGCAGCAGTTGCGCGACGAAGTACCACGCCTTGCGCTCAACGCCCGCGCCCCTGATGGGCGGGCGCTGCGCGAAGTTGCCGCGCAAATCCTCGACATAGCGTCGGCAGGTTTGGCCGCGCGCGATGAGGTTAACTCGATGGGGGAGAATGAGGTTGGTTTCCTCAACCCCTTGCGCGAAATATTGGCCGATGGCCGGGTGCCTGCCGAACGCTTGCTCGACCGGTTTCACAGCGCGTGGGGCGGCAATATTGACCCAATCTACGGCGAAAAAAGCTTCTAGCTGTCAGTTTACCGGCCCAACACGCGGATCAGGCTCCAACCGCACCATCGGACGCGCAAGACCGGAAAGGTGGCGAAACAGGCGCGGAACGGGTGCGTGATTTTGCGCCCATTCCCAATAGGCAGCATAGGCTGGATCGCCAAGCAGATGCTTTTCCTCTGTCTTGGCGCGCCAATAATATACACCGCTTACCATCGCCAACAGCGTTACATTGCGCACCGCCTGGACCAAATTACCGTCCCACGGCAGCAACACCATCCCCGCCAGCCACCAATAGGCATTTTTGGCCAGATAGGCTGGGTGGCGCGTCCATGCATATGGTCCATGGGTGATGATGCCGCGATGGGTCAGGTTGGAAAAACGCAGCCCAAATGCAACTGTCGCCCATGCATAAATAACGCATAGCGCGACAAGTAGCCCTGCCCAGCCCCATGCCAATGCCATTGGTACAT
Source organism: Pseudomonadota bacterium (assembly GCA_963205285.1). GTDB lineage: Bacteria > Pseudomonadota > Alphaproteobacteria > Sphingomonadales > Sphingomonadaceae > Sphingopyxis. Next base: position 8,662 of record CAUJJQ010000003.1, read on the forward strand.
GGAAATATTGTCCCCAGACATACCAGCCGTGTGAAATGTCCCCCGTTGCGGCAAAGCCGGCTGAATCCTCCCCATAAAATAGCGGACCACCCGGGTTCATGAGCACAAAAGGCGGATAACAGATGAGCGCAGCCACCCAGCCCATGCCATAGGGGTTGGCAGTGCGGATATGCGCATCGAGCGGGCGCATCGTCAAAATATAGCCAACGGTCGCGAAAT
>CAUJJQ010000004.1 GCA_963205285.1 Pseudomonadota bacterium
CGCGCACCACTTCGCTGGTGGAGCCAAATTCGCCCGATGCGACCTTGCGACGGGCAAATTCGATAAAGGGTTCGCCCAATGCGATGGAGGTGTTTTTGCTGGCCATGGCGCATCGATACCAAAATTTGGTACAAATGACAATTGGAGTCAGAGCAGGAACGAATGATGATCAATACACGGTAAACACCAATTTTAAACTTCTCTAGGTTAGCACGTGAACGATGCGTCGCGATCACCTCTACGTGGTTCAAAACCACCTAGGCCTAATAAAGATAGATAGGCAGATCCGGGGATATAAAATCACGTTTTCGAAGAATTGAATCTGATGATCTCTGCAATATTATTCCTGTCTTCGTGCTTGAAGGTGATGGTAAACTTGAGCCAACACTGCTCACCATGCTTGATAAATACCAACTGATTGGTGAATGGCACGATGGTATTGATCAGTGCAAAAAGAAGCTAGGGCGCCTAATAAATGCGCCAAAAAATTTCCAATGGCCTGTGCAATTAGCGAGCGATGATGAAATTGATTCGTGGTTAGATAGAGTTTATGATAGTCGATTGTTAATATCGCACAAAAAATTGTATCAAAGAATAATAAGTAATATGGGGAAATGCACGGATAACGATCATTTTCATTATACTTGGAAAATTTATCAAATTCTTGAGCAGTATGAAAATTGTAATCATGTCTCGCTTGATGAATATAAGAAAGTGGGTTGTTCTTCGGATGATTTGCCGAAATTCACATCGGATGTGTCGATTGCCTTGTCCCTTTGGCCAGATGATATAAGACCCGAATCGTGGGTTGGGAGTGCATGGAATTGCTGCGTCGAAGCGCTGAAAATTCGGCGTGCGCGTTGGATCGAGTCTCTCGATGCTGAGGTAACAATTTCTGCCTGACTTTCTAACAATGAAGCGGCTCGCGCCGAAATGGGACGTTCAACATTTCATGGACATTCCCGTCAAAGCCGCGCAGCATGGCACCATCAAATGATGAGCAGGTGCATTCATGGCGCGGCAATCCTCCCCCGGTATAAAATTATTGTTCGTTATTTTAATCGGACTGGCGCTGTCGGTGCCATTGCTCGCGGTTTATGCGCTGGTGTACGACCGGCAATCGCAATCCGAAACCGCGCGGGCCAGCATCGCGGCGGGCTGGGGCGGGCCGCAGGTGATGGTGGGGCCGGTGCTCGCGCTGCCCTATGTCCGCGATGAACAACAAAATGTGGAGGTGAACGGGCGCACCGAAACGCGCGTCGTCCGGGTCAATGCCACGCTGTTCCTGTCCCCCGTGCGCAATCAGTTGACCAGCCGGGTGGTGCCGCAATTATTGCGCAAATCCATCTATGAATCCGTCCTCTATCAGGTGGAAAATCAGGGGAGCGCCCATTTTGCGCTGCCGGCCGATTTTGAACGTTATGGCGTGCCGATGGACGCGATTGATTTTTCGCGGGCGGAGATACGTTTTGGTCTGGCCGACCCGCGCGGATTACAGGCCAATGCCAGCGTTCGGGTAAATGGTAATGCGGTGCCGCTGCTGCCCGGCAAAGGGCTGGCGGCGACCAATGGTTCGGGCTTTTTCAGCTTTGTCGATTGGACAGGTCGTGCGCCGATGGATGTCGCATATCAATTTGCCGCGCGCGGCAATGACCGGCTGACCTTTGTCCCGCGCGGTCAGGACAGTCGCTGGCAAGTGCAATCTACATGGCCCAGCCCCAATTTTTCGGGCAGTTTCCTGCCCAACCAACGGCGCATCAACGCCGACGGGTTTCGCGCCGATTATGCGATCAGCAATCTGGCCTTGGGTCAGGCGATTGTGTTGACTGAGGATGTTCGCCCGCCAGTGGATGTGAACGGAAATGGGGACAATGTCGCGGTGGGGGAGGGCGCGCCGAGCCAGAGCGCGTCGGTGGCGATGGTTGAAACCGTGGACCTGTATGATCAGGTCAACCGCGCGGTAAAATATGGATTTTTGTTCATCGGCTTTACCTTCATGGCGTTTTTAATGTTCGACATCATCGCAAAGGCGCGGGTGGCGGCGGCAGAATATCTGTTGGTTGGCGCGGCGCTGGCGCTGTTTTTCGTGCTGCTGCTGGCATTGGCAGAGGTGATTGGCTTTACGCCCGCCTATCTGTTGGCATCGGGCGGCATTATCGGGCTGGTTTCCACCTATTCGGCGGCGGTGCTGAAAAGCTGGCAGCGTGCGCGGATTATCGCGGGGTTGCTGACCGGCCTATATGCCGCGCTCTATGTGCTGCTCAATCTGGAAGCCTATAGCCTGCTTATCGGCTCGGCGCTGCTGTTCGTCGCGTTGGCGGCGGTAATGTGGGCGACACGGCGGATAGATTGGAGCGGGGTGGGTGCGGAGGATGATGCCGCCGCCGCTTAATCGTCGGGCGTGACGGTCAATATTTTTGCCCGTCCGCGCGCGCCGCTGTGCAACGTGACCGCGCGGCGCGGCAAATCCATCGCGGCGGCGACCAGTTCGATGAGTGCCGCATTGGCCGCGCCATCGACCGCGCGTGCGGTGAGGCGAACGCGCACCATATCCCCATCAATCTCTATCGCGTTGCGGCTGGCGCCCGGCGCCACATGCACGCCCAGCTTGCCTGATGCGACGCGCAGACGCAGCGCGGCCGTCAGCGCCGGGTCAGGCCGATATTTCAGCGTCCAGCACCAGCGGGCGCGGGGGTGTTTCCCGCCGCCGGTTCCCCTGACGTTCGCCGCCACACGACATGGCCGCCAACCCATGTTTCGCTGACCCTTGTTCGGCGAATGGCATCGGGGCTGGCGAGCAGCGGGTCGGTATCCACCAACAGGAAATCGGCGCGCATCCCCGGCATCAACGTGCCGATGCGGTCATCGGCAAAACCGGCATAGGCCGCGCTGCGGGTAAAGCCGTCCATCGCCACTTCCCGGCTGACCGCCTGTTCGGGGTGCCAGCCGCCAAAGGGTTCGCCCGCTGCGTCGGTGCGGCTGATCGCGGCGGCAATCCCGGCAAAGGGGTCGGGACTTTCGACCGGATAGTCCGAACCAAAGGCGATGCGCGCGCCGCCCGCATGGATGGTCCGCCATGCATAAGCACCGCCCAATCGTGCTTCGCCCAGCCGCGCTTCGGCCATCAGGCGGTCGCTGGTTTGATGCACCGGCTGCATCGATGCGATAATATGGTCACGCCCAAATCGCGGCAGATCTTCGGGCCGGATGATTTGCGCATGTTCGATGCGCCAGCGCCGGTCGCCGGTGAAGCTGGCCGACACATCCTCTATGGCGGAAAGCGCTTCGGCATTGGCGGCATCGCCAATCGCATGAATAGCCACCTGAAATCCGTCCATCGATGCGCGTACCAGCCGGTTGCGCAATTGCGACGGGGTGGTGAGCGGCAGGCCGCGCTGTCCGGCCGCATCGCTATAGGGTTCGAACAACCATGCGCCGCGCGAACCCAATGCACCGTCGAGGTAGAGCTTGACCCCGATCAGCCGCAAATGGTCGTCATATAACCATGGCGTCGGTTCGCCGCCCGCTATCAGCGCCATATTTTCAACGCCCGCGCCATAGCTGATGATCCGGACGTTGAGCCGCCCGGCATCCCCCGCGCGGCGATATGTCTGCCAATCCTCTATCGTCGTGCCCATATCCGCCGTGGCGGTTACGCCGAGCGAGAGGAGGTGGCTTTGCGCCAGCGCCAGCGCGCGGTCACGGTCACGCGCCAGCGGCTGCGGCTTATGTGCTTCGATAAGTGCAACCGCATTATCGACAAAAATGCCCGAAGGCGCGCTATTGGTGCCGCCGCCGACCCGTTCGATACGCCCGCCGTCGGGCGTGCGGGTGGCAGCGGTAACGCCCGATAATTGCATCGCGCGGCTGTTTGCCCAGCCGGCATGTCCATCGACCCGGATCAGCCAGACGGGGCGGTCACCGACCGCGCTGTCGAGTTCGGTGGCGGTCGGAAAACGACCCAAGCCCCAGCGTTCCTGATTCCAACCGCTGCCCATAATCCACGGGGTTTCGGGGTTGTCGGCGGCATATTGGCGGATGGCGGCCAATGCTTCATCGAGCGATCGGGTGGCCGACAGGTCGAGCAGCATCAGCTTAAAGCCCAATTCCATCACATGGCCGTGCGCGTCGATCAGCCCCGGTATCAGCACCGCGCCGTGCCCATCCTGCCGAAAATCGGGGCGTTCGGGGCGCGCATCGCCCCGTTGCAACAGCCGTGCCACCCGCCCGGCATCGTCAATGACCAAGCCGTTGAAATGCACGGGGCGACCGTTGGCATCCAACGTCATACCATCGACATTGTCGATCAAAATATCCGCCGCCGCTGGCGTGCCGGCAAAGGCCAATAGGGTGAGGCAGACGGCGGGCCAGATGCGCTGCATGGTGGGCGTCCTTATTTGGGCAGGCGGCGGATGATGGCGCTGGTATCCTGCCGGCCTGCACCCATCGCCTGTAACTCGGCGAAAAACTGGTCCATCATCGCCGCAATCGGCAGGCTCGCGCCGTTGGCGCGTGCTTCCTCTATCGCGAGGCCCAAATCCTTGCGCATCCAGTCCACCGCAAAACCAAAGTCAAACTCATCGCGCGCCATACTGTGCCAGCGGTTGGTCATTTGCCAACTGCCCGCCGCGCCGCCCGAAATCGCTTCAAAGACCTTATCGAGGTCGAGCTTGGCATGCTGGGCAAAGCGCAAAGCCTCCGACAGGCTTTGGATGGTGCCGGCAAAGGCAATCTGGTTCGCCATTTTGGCGGTCTGCCCCGCGCCCGCGCGCCCGACATGGACGATGCGGTTGGCATAGGCCGAAATCAGCGGGCTGGCTGCGGCAATCGCGGCTGCCTTGCCGCCGCACATGATGGTGAGCGTGCCATTTTCCGCACCCGCCTGTCCGCCGGTCACCGGCGCATCGACCACCATCAGAGCGCGCCCGTCCGCCTCCACCTGCAATTGGCGGGCGATGCGTGCCGAAACCGTCGTATGGTCGATGAAGATCGTGCCCTTGGCCATGGTGTGGAAAACACCGTCCCGGCCCATGGTGATGGAGGATAAATCATCATCATTGCCGACGCAGCTGATGACCGCTTCGACCCCCTCAGCCGCCGCAGCAGGGGATGCGGCAATGCGCCCCCCATGCTCGGCGGCAAAAGTCTCCGCCTTGCTTTGCGTGCGGTTGAAAATCGTGAGTTCATGCCCGGCGGTGAGCAAGTGGCGCGCCATGGCCCCGCCCATGACCCCCAGTCCGATAAATGCGATTTTTGCCATGTGGACGGGGCATAGCGCCGCGCACTGCGTTTGCCTATCGCCGATTTTGCCGATAGGGGGCGGGGGATATGACCGATAGCCGCACCACTGCTCGCCCCCATGTTCCAGCCGTCGCCAAATTGTCGATGGCGGACATTATGGCGGCGCGGGCGCGGATCGAAGGGGCGGTCGTGCGCACCCCCACCAGCGAAGCGCGTACATTGGGGGAGATGCTGGGAACGCGCGTATTC
>CAUJJQ010000005.1 GCA_963205285.1 Pseudomonadota bacterium
GAATTTTGCCAAGCGGCAGGGGGATATTTTGGGCGCGCGCGGCGCTGCATCATATCGTCTGGGTAGTGGTTTTACCCTGCGCGCGGCGGCCTATACCGGCTTTCGTTTGCCCACGCTCAACGAATTATATCGCGGCTTTACTGTTTTTCCGGTGGTAACCCGCGCCAATGCCGCGTTGGCACCCGAACGATTGCGCGGCGGAGAGGTGGCACTCGATTGGCGACAGGGCGATGATGCGGCCATCGCCATCACCCTGTTTGACAATCGTCTGCGCCATGCCGTCGCCAACGTCACCATCGGTCCCAATTTGCGCGAACGGCAAAATGTTGATGCGGTGCGCGCGCGGGGGGTGGAGGGGAGCATGATGTTGCGCCTTGGCACTTTTCGTATCGATGCTGGGGTAAGTTACAGCGATGCTATTGTGGTGGCGAGCGGCGCTGCGACCGCGCTAAACGGGTTGCATCCTGCGCAATCGCCGGTGTGGAGCGGCGGGGCAACGCTGAATTGGCAGACCCCGTGGCAAGGGGTTGCGCAAATCGCGCTGCGCTATGTCGGCGCGCAGTTCGAAGATGACCGCAATGTTGATGTTCTGCCCGCCTTTACCGCCTTTGACCTGATGCTGCGCCAGCCGATTACGGCGCGCCTGACGGTGGAGGGAAGCATCGAAAATCTGACCAATGTGCGGATATTAACGCGCAGTGTTGCGGGATCGGTTGATCTGGGTGCACCGCGCAGCATCTGGTTGGGCTTGCGCTGGCAAGGCTTTTAGGGGAAGCAAGCCAGATAAGGTGTTGGGGGAGTATCCAATGAGCGTGAGTGAAGCAAAATATTCGCGGGTGGCGCGTATCCTCCACTGGTCGATGGGTGTGTTGATTGTTGCCAATCTGGCGGGCGGCCTACTGCATGATTTGAACGCTGGCCTCATCATGCCGTTGCACAAGGCGACGGGCGTCCTCCTACTCACCCTTGCCGTGCTCAGAATATTGTGGCGCATGGTCAAACCGGCCCCCGCATTCCCCGCCGAAATGTCGCTGGGCGAACGCGCGGCGGCGAGTTTCACCCACGCCATACTTTATGCCTTCATGGTGCTGATCCCGCTGTCCGGCTGGATCATGGTTTCCGCTTTTCCCAATCCGCTGCCATTTTATGGGCTGTTTGAACTGCCCAAATTCCACATCGTGAAGGAAAGCGCGCTATGGGGCGTGGCGGCGGAGGGGCATGAACTTATGGCCTTTGCGCTCATCGCCCTCCTCCTCCTCCATATCGCAGCGGCGCTGCGCCATCATTTCGTGCTGAAAGACGGCATTTTGGCGCGCATGTGGGGGTGATTTTCACCCCCCTTCTTGGGGCATGGGGGTAAAATCAGACGTCGAGATTGGCGACGCTCAGCGCATTTTCCTGAATGAAGATACGGCGCGGTTCCACCTCTTCACCCATTAACTGGGTAAAGATATTTTCGGTTTCGGCGCCATCATCCTCAACCTTGAGCAGCGAACGATTGCCGGGATCGAGTGTGGTTTCCCACAATTGTTCGGCATTCATTTCGCCCAACCCCTTATAGCGGCTGATCGACAATCCCTTGCGCGCGATGCGCAGGATGGATGCGAGCAGCGCGCCCGGGCCGGTGATGACACTGTCGTCGGCGCGGCGGCGATTGGCGGATGGTGTTGGCGCCTCTGCCCCGTCGCTCTCCTCTGCCCCGTCGCCATCCACATTGGGCGTGACCTGACTTTGCAGGCTGACCAAATTGCCCGGGCGAGCATAGCTTTCGCTCTGTTCGCTGGCCAAGGTGGCGAGCTTGCGTGCCTCCACACTGCCGACAAAATTGGCATCGATGATGTGATGGTCGCTGACCCCGCGCCAGCGCCGTTCGACATGATAGCCGCCATCTTCGGCAAGGTGGACAGTCCAATGCCCGCTTTCACCTTGGGCAGTTTCGGCGCTGTTCAACCATGCTGCCGTCGCGCGCGCCGCAGCGGATTTGGCCGCGCTGTCGATATTGGCGTTGAACGCGCCGTTCAGCGCCAATGCCTCCACAATTGCCGGGTCATATCGGCGCGGGATGAAATGCATCAACGCCTGCACCCGCTGCGCATGGGCGATCAGGCTGCGCAAATCCCCCTCCGCCCGCGCGCCCAACGCTGAATCAAAGCGCATGCTGCCAACGGCAGCATCGATCAGATAGGCTTCGAGCGCCGCATCATCCTTTACATAAACTTCGCTACGCCCGCGCGCCACTTTGTACAGCGGCGGTTGGGCAATATATAAATGCCCATTTTCAATGATCTGCGGCATTTGGCGATAGAAAAATGTCAGCAACAGGGTGCGGATATGCGCCCCATCGACGTCGGCGTCGGTCATGATGACAATTTTGTGATAGCGCAATTTGCCGAGGTTGAAATCATCGCGGATGCCGGTGCCGAGCGCCTGAATCAGCGTCCCCACCTCCTTCGAACCGATAATCCGGTCAAAACGTGCGCGTTCGACGTTCAAAATCTTGCCCTTTAGCGGCAGGATCGCCTGATAATGGCTGTCGCGCCCCTGTTTGGCGCTTCCGCCTGCGCTGTCCCCTTCGACGAGGAAGAGTTCGGACTTCGCTGGGTCGCGTTCAGCGCAATCATGCAATTTGCCGGGCAGCGATGCGATATCCATCGCCCCCTTGCGCCGCGTCAATTCGCGCGCCTTGCGTGCCGCTTCGCGGGCGGCGGCGGCATCGATGACTTTTTGCACCACCGCCTTGGCCAGCGCGGGGTTTTCCTCCAGCCATTCGGCGAGCTTGTCCGCCATCAGGCTTTCCAGCGGTTGGCGCACCTCACTCGACACCAATTTATCCTTGGTCTGGCTCGAAAATTTCGGGTCGGGCAATTTGACCGAAACGATTGCGGTCAACCCTTCGCGCATATCTTCACCCGACAGCGACACTTTCTCTTTTTTAAGCTGCCCTGTCCGTTCGGCATAATTGTTGAGCGTGCGGGTCAATGCCGCGCGAAATGCCGCCAAATGGGTGCCACCGTCGCGCTGCGGGATGTTGTTGGTAAAGGCGAGGACATTTTCATAATAGCTGTCGTTCCATTCCAGCGCGACCTCTATGCCAATGCCGTCACGGGTCGCCGAAATGGCGATGGGTTGCGGCAAAATCGCGCTTTTTGCGCGGTCAAGATATTGGACGAAGGCGGCAATCCCACCCTCATAGACCATGTCCACTTCGCGCACATCGGCGTGCCGCCGGTCGGCCAGAACGATGTGGACGCCCGAGTTCAGAAACGCCAATTCGCGATAACGATGTTCCAATTTGTCGAAATCAAATTCGGTGACATTTTTGAACGTGTCGGTGGACGCCAAAAATGTGACGCGGGTGCCGCGTTTGGGCGCGCCATCGACGATCGGTGCATCGCCAGTGATTTTCAGCGGCGCCTCTGCATCGCCGTGGCGAAAGCGCATCTGATGTTCTTTGCCTTCGCGCCAGATGGTCAGGTCGAGCCGGTCGGACAGCGCGTTGACGACGCTGACGCCGACCCCGTGCAGCCCGCCCGATACCTTATAGGCGTTCCCCTCGGTCGTATTTTCAAACTTACCGCCTGCGTGAAGCTGGGTCATGATAACCTCAGCCGCCGACACCCCTTCTTCCTTGTGGATGCCCGTCGGGATACCGCGCCCATTATCCTCGACACTCACCGAACCATCGGGGTTTAGCGTGATGGACACGATGCTGGCGTGCCCCGCCAGCGCCTCATCAATACAATTGTCGCTGACTTCGAACACCATATGGTGTAGCCCCGACCCATCGTCGGTATCGCCGATGTACATGCCCGGCCGTTTGCGCACCGCGTCCAGCCCTTTGAGGACTTTGATCGATTCTGCTCCATAGCTGGAGCTGGGGTTTTCTGGTGTATTTTCGGGGGAATTTGCCATCGCCGCCCTATAGGGGTTGGGCCGGGTAAACCCAAGCAAAAAGGGCGCAGCGCGGCAGCGCGCGAAGGACAAGAAGGGGGGCTTGCCCGCGCGCGCGCGTGGATTTAGGGTTCGTCCATGCAACGCACCCCCGCCATCCTCTCGCTCATCATCCTCTCGCTCGCCGGTTGCGCCAAACCCGACCCTGCCGAATTGGCGAAAAGCGATGCCGCCTTTCGCGGACAGCCGGGGGCGCAAGGCGTCACCCTGCCGGTCGCATCACGCATAGTGATGGTCGGCAATGACGGGGCGAATGCGCCCGCGTGCGCCGCCCGTGCCCGGCCACGCGGCGCGTCGATTGCTGTCCATTGGTCGAACGATGCGGCGGCGCCCGTCAAAATGCAGCGCGACGAGGAATTTTTTGTCTGCGAACGCGATGGAGATTGGTCGGGGATAATTTTCCCGGCGACGGGCTTTAGCATGAGCAGTTGCGCGACCGACACGGCGGTGCGCGAACCGCGCGAATATCAGGGGCCGTGCCGCTGGGGCTGGGTCAAAAATGCGGAAATGGTGGCGGCTGGCGGATAAGGCTTGGGTCTGTTTTCGTGTCTCGAATCTAAACTCTGCCGGGATTTTCGGGCGGCATGATGTGCGATCGTGCTCGAAATCCCTAAATGCTCGTGTCTCGACTTCGCTCGACACGAACGGATTAAAGATGACGTCCCACCCGTTCGTATCGCCCGTTCGTATCGAGCGTGTCGAGATAGGAACGGGCTTAAAACATCTTCACGCTGAACTTGGCACCGCATTCATTGCCGGACGCTGCGGGGGATTCGAGTTTCGCGCAAAAGCGCAAAGACAGCAGAGATTATATTCCCCTCCCGCATGCGGGGGAATAACAAACGGCCTGCCTCAAGAGACTTTGCGGCCCCCAAGGTTCAGTTTCAATTTGCAGGAACGCATCGATACTCGCGAGCAAAATTTACTCGCTTAAGCCCCTCGATGGCTTTTTGACATTCCTCGTTGTCATTGACGTAGCCGAAGATCAGCCCTGTTCGTTCCCATCCCCCAGCATCGTTAAACATTTCTATCCACTGGTCCGCGTCGCGCCCAATCTGGTTATTCGCGACATGCTTCGATAGTGAGTCATCACCATCCACCCCGCTGCTGCTTCCGCAGCTGGCTAACAAGAGGGGAATGGCTAGCACTGCCAATATCTTCATCTGGCTCACTCCACCGACTGACACGACGACGCTCCCCTGCTTGCGCAGGGGACCCCACCACCGCCTCAGAAACTTTCGCCCTTTTCAGCTTTTTCACGCAGCAATGGCGCGACATCGATGCCATATTTGTCGAGCGCGGCGACGATTTTCGGCAGCCCTTCCAAATTGGCCCAGAACATCGGTCCACCACGATAGACCGGCCAGCCATAGCCGAATATCCAAACCACATCGATGTCGGATGCGCGCTGTGCCTTACCCTCTGCCAGGATTTTCGCGCCCTCATTCACCATCGGGTATAATGTGCGCTCGATGATTTCCTGGTCGGTAACCTCCCGTTTCTTGAGGTTCGATTTGGACCGGAAATCCTCGATAATCGCATTGGCTTCGGCGCTGACGCTGCGGTTGCGCTTGGCGTCATAATCATAAAAGCCCTTGCCATTTTTCTGGCCGAAACGCCCCGCCGCACACAATGCATCGCGCAGGGTTTCCACCCGCGTGGGGTCGCGGTGCCAGCCGATGTCGATGCCCGCCAGATCGGCCATTTGGAACGGCCCCATCGGCATGCCGAATTCGGTATGGACATTGTCAATCTGTTCGGCGCTTGCCCCCTCCATCAATAACATATTGGCCGGGGTCTGCCGCTGGCTGAGCATACGATTGCCAATAAAGCCATGACAGACGCCCGCGACAACCGCGACCTTGCCGACTTTCTTGCCGATCGCCATGGCGGTCGCCAGCACGTCGGGGGCGGTCGCATCGCCGCGCACAACCTCCAGCAATTTCATGACGTTGGCGGGGGAAAAGAAATGCATCCCCACCACATCGGCGGGCCGTTTTGTCGCAGCGGCGATTTCATTGACGTCGAGGTAGCTGGTATTGCTGGCCAAAATTGCGCCCGGTTTGGCGATGGCGTCCAGCTTGCCAAAAACCTCCTTTTTGACGTCCATATTTTCATAGACCGCCTCTATGATGAGGTCGCAATCAGCCAGCGCACCAAAGTCGAGGCTGGGGGTGAGTAGCCCCATCATTTTTTCGACCTGATCTGGCGTAAAGCGGCCCTTGGCGGCGCTTGCCTCATAATTTTTGCGGATGACGCCGACGCCGCGTTCCAGATTTTCGGCCGCCATTTCGACGATGGTGACCTTTATCCCCTTGGCGAGGAAATTCATGGCGATGCCGCCACCCATGGTGCCCGCGCCGATGACGCCGACATGTTTAATGTCTCGCAGCGCCAGATCCTTTGGCAGACCGTCAATCTTGGCTGCCTGACGTTCAGCGAAAAACAAATGCCGCTGCGCCGCCGACTGGCTGCCGAACATCAGCTTCATGAACTCCTGCCGTTCAAAGGCCAGCCCTTCGTCAAAGGGTAGGCGCGTCGCCGCCTCCACGCAGGCAAGGTTGGCGTAAGGCGCGTCAAACCCCTTCCACTTGCGGGCGTTGGCGGCTTTGAGCGCCTCGATCGCTGCCAGATCGCCGGTAATCGGGCGTTCGCGCGTCGGGCGCGGGCCCTTGGCAATCGCGCTGCGCGCAAAGGCGATGGCATCTGCCACCAGACTGTCTTCGCCGGCAATCGCATCGACCAGACCGGCATCTGCCGCCGCTTTGGCACTGATGGGGTCACCCGTAGCGGTCATCTGCGCGGCGAGCGCAACGCCAACTACACGCGGCAGCCGCTGCGTGCCCCCCGCACCGGGCAGCAGGCCAAGCTTCACCTCTGGCACCCCCAATTTGGCCGACGGCACGGCGACGCGATAATGGCAGACGAGCGCGGTTTCGAGCCCACCGCCCAGCGCCGTGCCGTGGATGGCGGCGACGACGGGCTTGGGCGTGGCCTCTATGGCGTTCAGCACGGCATTAAAGTCCGGCCCGCGCGGCGGCTTGCCAAATTCGGTGATGTCGGCCCCGGCGATAAAGGTCGTACCGGCACAGCGCAGTACCACCGCCTTGACGCTGTCATCGGCCATGGCGGTGTCCATCGCATCGCTAATCCCCTGACGGACGTGCCATGACAGCGCGTTGACCGGCGGGTTGTTTATGATGATGCTCAAAATCTCGCCATCGCGCTCGGTGGTGACGGATTGGGGGGTGTCGTTCATTTTCTGCTCCGTATTTTTAAGAATATTAGGCGGCGAGCGCCGCGTAAATCATTGATTTAACTTCGCGTCGCACGGGGTATGTGGATGACGGCATTAATTGGGTCATGAAGACCATGTGGATCTGTTCGACCGGGTCGATGAAGAAACCGGTCGAAAACATCCCACCCCAGTAAAATTCACCGACGCTGCCGGGCATCAGGGTCAAATGCGGTTCCATGGTTGCGGCAAAGCCCAGGCCAAAACCGACACCGGCATTTTCCGCCTCTGAAAACAGCGACTTGCTATGCTGGGTCAAATCACCGCCGCCGGGCAAATGGTTGGCGGTCATTAGTTCGAGCGTTTTGGGGCTGATAATCTGATGGCCGCCCAGCGCACCGCCACCCACCAGCATCGAACAGAAACGATGATAATCGCCGATGGTGCTCGCCAGCCCGCCGCCGCCCGATGCCATGCGGTTTTCAGCCATCCAACGGCTGCGCGCGCCGCTGTCAAACGGCGTCATCCGGTCTTTAGGGTGAAAGGCAAAGGCATCGACAATGCGGTCCGCCTTGGCGCGTGGGACGACAAAATGGGTATCGACCATGCCCAGCGGGTCGAACAGCCGTTCCTGCGCTACTTGGGCAAAGGGCTTACCCTCTATCCGTTGGATGACCGCGCCCAGAACATCGGTCGAAAGCGAATAATTCCACGATGTACCCGGATCAAATTCGAGCGGGAGGCGGGCGAGTTCGGCAACAAATTCGTCAAGCGTGCGTTCGGAGTTGAAATCGTCAATCTTGGTCTTGCGATAGGCGGCATCGACGGGCGTGCGTTCCTGAAAGCCATAGGTCAGACCGCTGGTGTGACGCAGCAGGTCAAGCATCGTCATCGGGCTTGCGGGTGGCCGCGTGTCAAAAGGGCGGCCCCCGCCACCGGCCAGAAAGACGCCGGTATCGGCAAATTCGGGCAGGAAATTGGCGACCTTATGCGACAGGGCGACTTTCCCCTCCTCCAGCAACATCATGAAGAGGATGGAGGTTATGGGCTTGGTCATGCTGGCGATGCGGTAGATGCTGTCCTCGGCAATCGGCGCGCCCTCACGCCCGTCGCCCTGCATCGAGAGATGGACGATATCGCCCGCCCGCGCGATGAGCAAGGCTGCATGCGGTAATTTCCCGCTGTCGAGATATTTTTCCTTCAAAAAGGTGGGAATGCGCGCCAGCCGATCAGGCAAAAAGCCATAATCCATGGGGTCGGCAATGGAAATCGTCATGCTTTATACCGCGGTTTGCCCGGTCAACTGTCGCGTCACCGGGTGGGAGGAGGATAGGCCGCCATCGACCGCAATCGCCTGTCCATTGACATAGGATGCAAGCTCGCTGGCCAAAAACAGCGCGACATTGGCCAGTTCGCCGGGCTGTGCGGCGCGGCGCAGCGGGTTGAGGCGGCCAATTTTGTCGGTCACCCCCTTGTCTTTGGCATAATCAAAGGTTGGCCGGGTCATGCCGGTTTCGGTCAGGCCGGGGCAGATGGCATTGACCCTGACATTGGTTGCCGACATTTGCTGGGCGGAAACCTGCGCCAGATTGATGACGCCAGCCTTGGATGCGGAATAGGCGGGGCCGCCCGCACCCGAACGGATGCCCGCAACGCTGGCGGTGAGGATGATCGAACCGCCACGTCCCTGATCAACCATTGCCTTGCCGGCATGTTTCACCATCAACCATGGGCCGATTAAATTGACGCGCAGCACCTCTGCAAAGTCGGGTGCGGCATAGTCAAAAACGCCGGTCATCCCGCCTGAAATCCCGGCATTGGCAAAGGCGATGTCGATGCCGCCATAGGCGCCGATAGTCGTTGCGACGATCCTTTCGACGTCGGCCTCCAGCCCGGCATCCATGGTAATTGCGGCGGCTATGCCCCCTTCGTCATGCACCATCGCGGCGGTTTCATGGACGCTTTCGGCCTTGTCACCGAGCATCAATTTCGCGCCCTCCGCCGCGAAACGCAGCGCGCTCGCACGGCCGATGCCCGACCCGGCACCGGTGATGATAGCGATTTTGCCTGTGAGTAATCCCATGACCATCCCCCCTAGTTCGCGCCGGCCAGCTTGGCGAAATGCCATGCTCTTTCCGCCAGTGGTTCAACGCGTTCGGACATTGACTTGGCATGGGCTGACGATGCTGTGCCGTCGATGACACGCTTTTTTATCCCCTGCATGATTCCGGCCAGCCGAAAGAAATTATAGGCAAAATACCAGTTCATATCGGGGATTTTGTCTCGCCCGGTTGCCGCCGCATAGGCTTCGACCACCTGTTCCAGTTCGGGGATGCCCAGCGCCTTGCGGTCCAAATCGGCAACCCCCGAACGCCCGCCATTTTCGGTCACCCAGGCGAGGCAGAAATAGGTGAAGTCGGCGAGCGGATCGCCCAGGGTCGATAATTCCCAATCGAGCACGGCGGCAACGCGCGGCGCGCCATTTTCAAAAATCATATTGTCGATGCGAAAATCGCCATGAACGATGCTGGTTCGGCTTTGTTCGGGCAGGGTGGCGGGCAGGAATTGCATCAATGCCTCCATCCCGCGCATATTTTCGGTTTCGGACAAGCGATATTGTTTGGTCCAGCGTTCGACCTGCCGTCCGAAATAATTGCCCGGCTTGCCGTAATCGCTGAGGCCCGCCGCTTCGACATCGACATTGTGGAGCGCTGCGAGCGTATCGGTCATTGCGCGATAGGTGGCGCTGCGCTCCGCCGCGTCTGCGTGCGGCATTGCACCGTTCCAGATTGTGTGGCCATCGACCAGCGCCATCACATAAAACATCGATCCGATGACATCTTCATCGCGGCACAGGCCATATTGGCGCGCGACCGGAAAGCCGGTGGGGTGGAGCGCGGCCTGCACACGATATTCGCGATCGACGGCATGCGCGGAGGGGAGGAGCGGTCCAAAGGGTTTGCGGCGCAGCACATAACGCCCCGACGCTGCATCGATGCAATAGCTGGGGTTGGACTGCCCGCCCTTGAATTTGGACAGGTGAAAGGGGCCGGCGAAACCGGCGACATTTTCCTGCAACCAGTGGCCCAGTCGTTCAACGTCGAGCCTGTCGGCACCCTCCGGCTCGACGGTGCCGACGAAATCTTCTTCCGCGTTAAAGGCGCTGTCGCTCATGCCCCAGGCCCTAGCTGTCGAAAACGATGACGCTGCGCGCGCTGTCGCCGCGTTTCATCTTTTCAAAACCCTCGTTAATCGCGCTCAAGGGGATGCGTTCGGCGATGATTGAATCCAAATCGAGCAGGCCGCGCATGTAAAAATCAACCAAGCGCGGCATATCCACCGGAAAACGGTTCATCCCCATAATCGCCCCCTGCAATTTCTTGCTGGCTAGGAGGTCCATCGCCGACAGGCCAACCTTTTCGTTGAGTGGCATCATCCCCAAAATCGTCGCCGTGCCGCCGCGTCGCAGCGAACCGACGGCGAGTGCGGCGGATTGCGGGCGGCCGACCGCCTCAATCGCATGGTCAACCCCGCCCTTGGTCATTTCCACGATCTGGGCCGCTGCACCATCGGCGGCGGCGTCAACCACATCGGTTGCGCCCAATTTTATCGCCAATGCGCGCTTTTCGGGGATGGGGTCGGCGGCGATAATCCGCCCCGCACCCGCGATTTTGGCAGCGTTGATGGTGGCAAGCCCCACCCCGCCGCAACCCACGACGGCAACCGTTTCGCCCGGTGTCACTTTGCAGGCGTTGAAAATTGTTCCGGCACCCGTTGTCACCGCACAGCCGATGACCGCTGCCCGGTCGAGCGGCATTTCGGGGTTGATCGCGGTGCAGGCATGTTCGTGGATCAACAGCATTTCGGCAAAGGCCGACAGGTTGAGCATCTGATTCACCGGCGTGCCATCGGTGCGGGTCAGTCGCGGCGCTTCGCCCGGCGCCCGGCGCGTGTCGCCCCCGGTGCATAATGCCATCCGCCCGGTGACGCAAAATTCGCAATGGCCGCAAAAGGCGGAAAGGCAGGTGATGACCGCATCCCCAACCTTTAATGTGCGCACCTCACTCCCCACCGCTTCGACAATCCCTGCCGCCTCATGCCCCGGCACGGCGGGCAGGGGGTGGGGGTAGCTACCCTCTATGAAATGGAGGTCGCTGTGGCACAGACCGCAGGCCGCTGTGCGGATCAACACTTCATGGGGGCCAGGGTTGGCGAGGCGCAATTCCTCTATTTCAAGCGGCTGATTGGGAGCAATGAGGACGGCGGCTTTCATCGGGCAACTCCCAGATCGGCGGAGGAAAATTCGGCTTTGGCAGCGGCGATGGCGTCGCGCCCGCCATATTTGCCAAATTCATTGCGGGCGATGGCGCGGGCGTGCACCTCATCCGGCCCATCGGCGAGCCGCAGCGTGCGTTGCCCCGCATACATTTTGGCCAGCCCGAAATCTTCGGAAACACCAGCACCGCCGTGTGCCTGTATCGCATCGTCGATGATTTGCAGCGCCATATTGGGGGCCTGCACCTTGATCATCGCAATTTCATTTTGCGCGATCTTGTTGCCAGCCTTGTCCATCATGTCGGCGGCTTTGAGGCACAGGAGGCGCGTCATTTCAATGTCGATGCGCGCCCGCGCAATCCGCTGTTCCCAGATGCTATGTTCCGCGATAGCCTTGCCAAAGGCGACACGGGTGAGCAGGCGGCGCGCCATGCGTTCCAACGCCTCCTCCGCAACGCCGATGGTGCGCATACAATGGTGGATGCGGCCCGGCCCCAAGCGGCCCTGCGCAATTTCAAAGCCGCGCCCTTCGCCCAGCAACATCGCGTCGCGTGCGTTGACCCGCACATCCTTTAGTTCAATTTCCATATGACCGTGCGGCGCATCATCATAACCAAAAACCGGCAGATGGCGCAGGATATGCATGCCCGGCGCGTCCATTGGCACCACCAGCATGGATTGTTGGGCATGGCGTTTGGCACCCGTGTCGGTCTTGCCCATCACAATCGCCACCTTGCAGCGCGGGTCGCCCGCGCCCGATGACCACCATTTGCGCCCGTTGATGACATAATCATCGCCATCACGGTCAATCCGGCATTCGATATTGGTGGCATCGGATGATGCAACACGCGGTTCGGTCATCAAAAAGGCCGAACGAATTTCCCCGTTCATCAGGGGCTTCAGCCATTTTTCCTTTTGTTCCAGCGTGCCGTAGCGGTGGAAAACTTCCATATTTCCGGTATCGGGTGCCGAACAATTGAACACTTCGCTGGCAAAGCCGATGCGCCCCATTTCCTCCGCGCACAGCGCATATTCAAGGTTGGAAAGCTGCGGCCCTTCAAAGGCAAATGCGTCATCGACATGATGGTGAGTCGCCTGTTGTGGCGGCATGAACAGGTTCCAGATGCCCGCGGCCTTTGCCTTTGCCTTTAATTCTTCGACGACGGGGATGACTTTCCAACGGTCGCCAGTCGCATCCTGTTCTTTGTAGGTGGGGACCGCGCCGCGCACATGCGTTTCGATGAAATCGCGTACCCGGCCCTGCCAAAATTGTTGCCGTTCGCTCAGGTCAAAATCCATTTCGCTTCCCTCTCTAATTCCATCTTACGTAAACGTTAACTTACCGCAATTGCAAGCCTGTGATCATTCAGCTGCCGCCCGCGCGGCGGCCAATTTCGCGACGCGCGCTTCATGGTCGGCGCGGCTGATTGGAAAACGCGCGAAAATGGCGGTCGAAAAAATGACCGCAATCAAAACCAGCACTGAATAATAAAGCGTCAGATTGTCGATAACCGTTTCGCTGACCGTTGCCGGGTTCGCCCGTTCGGGCAGCCCTGCCATCGAAACGATTAGGCCGGTCAGGAAAATGCCAAGTCCGGTCGCGCACTTTTGCATGAAGAAATTGCCGGCAAAGAAAATCCCTTCGCTGCGCCGGCCGGTGTGTTCTTCGGATGCTTCGACGATATCGGCGATCATCGAACTGCCCGAAATCATCACCATCACGCCAAAAGCATTGGCGGCAAAGAAAAAGCCGAACAATAGTGCGGAGGACAGGTTGCTCCCCTCGGTCGGCCAAGCATCAACGAGGCGCAGGGCAAAGGGGGTGAGCCAGAATGCAACCGAAATGCCGCCCGACACCATCGCGGTTTCGCGCTTGCCAAATCGCGCGTGGAGCGGCGCGACCATGAAAAATGCTGCGACCACGCTGGCGAATAATACCCAAGGGTAGATGGCAAAGGCCGTCTCATCAAAGCGCCAGATAAAGAGGTAGAGGTAATTGCTGATCGAGAATGTGATGCCCTGACTGGTATAGGCAATGGCCCCTGCCCCGAGCAGGGTCAGAAAGGCTGGGTGCGACAGCGTGGCGCGCACTTCGCCAAAACCATGGGCGATGCCCTGACTTTGTGGGCGGGTTTCGGGCAAATGCGCGACGCGCCGATGCTGCCCCCATGCGGATAATAAAACCGCCGCTGCCATCAACCCCGCGCCGAACAGGCCGTAGGTCCAATAACCATCGGGGTTGAGTTGGCCGTGCGGATGTTCGGGTGTGGCGCGCAAAAATACATCATAGGCGAGGAACAGCATCAACAGTCCGCCCGCCCAGCCGAACAGAAAACGATAACGCATCAGCCCGGTGCGCTCGTCATAATCGCGGGTCAATTCGGGCACCAGCGCGACCGATGGCACTTCGCAGGCGGAAACCAGCGTGCGCACCAGCATCGCCACCGCCACCAGATAGAAAAACATTTGGGTGGGCGGCAGGTCGGGCGGCGACCAGAGGAGGAGCCACGCCGCCGCGAGCGGGATGGGCGCGGCATAAAGCCACGGCAACCGCCGTCCCCAGCGGGTGTAGGTGCGGTCGGACAAATAGCCGATCACCGGATCGACAAAAGCATCGAGGATCAGCGCGCACATTAGCGCAAAACTGACCAATTTGGCGTCCATCCCCAGCACTTGGTTGTAAAAGAGGAGGAGGAAGGTCGAAAAACCAGTGTCCTTTATGCCAGAGGCCACGCTGCCGAGGCCGTGAACCAGCTTGAGGTTTACTG
>CAUJJQ010000006.1 GCA_963205285.1 Pseudomonadota bacterium
CATGATGGTGCCTCCAGCCAGCGGGTGAGCAGCGCGGTGCCGACATTATAGGGCAGGTTGGCGAGGATGTGGTAAGGTTCGCCCATCAGCGCATCGGCATCAACGCGCAGCGCATCATCGCCGATAACGCGCAATTTGCCGGGGAAATGCGCACCCAATTGTTCGAGCGCGGGCAGGCAGCGCGCGTCACGCTCGACCGCCGTTACCTTTGCGCCGCTGCGCAACAAGGCGCGGGTCAGGCCACCGGGGCCGGGGCCAACCTCAAACACCGGGGTGCCGTCACCCAAGGGGGCGATGGCCGCAATCCGTGCCAATAATTGTTCGTCGAGCAGGAAATTTTGGCCGAGCGATTTTTGCGCGCTCAGCCCAAATTCGGCAATTGTCTGACGCAGCGGGGGCAGGGCGGGCACGCGCGCTCAATCACTTGTTGCGCGATTGCGGGCAAGCTGTCCCGCCAGCGCAATCGCTGCAATCATCGGCCCCGCGCTGGCGACATTCTGGCCGGCAATGTCAAACGCCGTGCCATGGTCGGGGGAGGTGCGGATGATCGGCAGACCCAGCGTCACATTGACCCCGGTTTCAAAGGCCAATGCCTTCAGCGGGATCAGCGCCTGATCATGATACATGCACAAAATGGCATCAAATCGTCCGCGCACATGCGGCGCGAACAGCGCATCGGGGGACATTGGGCCGACGACATCGACACCGTCCGCACGCAATTGGTCGATGGCGGGGGCGATGATGGCACCTTCCTCTTGCCCGATATTGCCATTTTCGCCGCCATGCGGGTTTAATCCGGAAATGGCGATGCGCGGGCGGATGATGCCATAACCGCGCGCCAATCCCCGAACACAGCCCATCGCCTTGGCATGGATAAGGTCAATCGATAGCGCATCGGGAACATCGCGTAGCGGAATATGGACGGTGATGGGGACAACGCGCAACGGTGGCACCAAGGCTTCGGAAGTCAGCATCATCACCGCATTGCAGCGCGCAACCCCGCATCGGTCAGCAATAAATTCGGTCTGCCCCGCTTGGGAAAAGCCTGCCTGATATAATTGTTCCTTGCTAACCGGCGCGGTGATGAGGCCGCTCGCCTCCCCCGAACGGGTCAGGCCGACCCCCAGTTCCAGTGCGTGGAGTGCGCAATGTGCGCCGCCGATGCTGGGGCTACCGGGCGTGATGGCGCCCGAATCCTCGACATGCCAGACAGGCAGCGCATCGGCAAAGGCGGCTGCGCCCGCTGCCAGCGAATCGACACGGACAATCGGCCCTGACCAAACCATGCGCAGCGATTCAACATCTCCCAGCGCGACAAAGGGTTGCAGATTGTGCGCCACGCGCGCCTCCCATGCGCGCGCGGTCACTTCCGGCCCGATACCCGCCGGATCGCCCAAGGTTACAACAAATGGCACCTGTGGTGCTGCTCCCAAATTAGGCGCCTGGTTGCACGCTCTGTCCGTAATCGATCACCGCATCGCGCCGCAAATCGCGTAAATAGCGTTCGGCGCGTCGCTGTACCCGTTCCTGCCGCAATTGGTCAGCGACTTGGTCGGCGGATGGGGCGGTGGCCTCTGTCGGCATGTCGCGCCCGCATAGCACCAGCACGCTGACGCCGGTCTGCGGCGAACCAAACATCGGGGTCACCTGCCCAATTTGCATCGCCGCGAGCGAGGATTGCAGCGGGGCTGGCAAATCGCGCAGCGCAATCTGGTCACGGCTGATAACCTCCGCCCCCAGGGCGGCAGCAACCGTATCCGCAGCGCCGCACCCTGCAATGGTGCGCGTCTGGGCCGAAAAATTCGCCGCAACTTCGGCGGCGCGGGTCGGCGTGGTGCCCACAGGAAAGGCGTACGTAATCTGTTTGAGGCTGAGCACCGCATCGCGCGGATCAGCGGTGAGCACGCGGCGCGTGTCAATCAGATAGAGGATGGAAACGCCGCCCGGACTTTCCAGCGGGCCAGCCAATTGGCCCGGTTGCATCGTCTGTACCGCTTCGGCGAGCGAGGCGGGCAATTGGCTGAGCCGCAGCCAGCCCAAATCACCGCCGACGGAGGCAGAAGTGGTCTGCGAAAAGCGTGTCGCCATGTCCTGAAAACTGACTTCGCCGCTCGACAGTTGTTCCATGATCCGGCGGCCATTTTCGGCAACCGCCTGCATATTCGACGCATTGGCAGGCAGATAAATTTCGCCCACCCGATACTCGGCTTGGCCCCGGTTGCTCTCCAACCGTGCGAGCGAAGCCTCCACCTCCTCCTGACTGACGTTGGTGAAGGGATCGATGTTGCGCGCGAGCAAATTCTGCCATGACAGGCTGGCACGGATCTGCTGGCGCATCGACGCGACCGAACTGCCTGCCGCCACCAGAAATTGCGAAAATTGTTGGGGTGTTTGCCGCAACCCTGCAGCAACCCGTTCATACTGCTGGTCCATTTCTGCGTCAGTCGGCGCGATTTCGGCTGCACGCGCTTCCTGAATTTGCAGCATTTCATCGATCAACTGACCGAAAATCTGCAAACGCAATGCCTGCAATTGCTCGGGCGGAATTTGGCCCTGATTGGCCATGCGCACCAGCGCCAACCGTTGTTCGACATCGGTTGCGGTGATGATTTCGCCATTAACCGTTGCGGTCGGGCGATAGACATTGCTGTCGCCATTGCCCAGCAATTCCACATTGGCGGGAATATCGAGTCCATCCACCGACACGCTGTTGCCGGTATTTTGTGCCAGTACAGCGGTTTGCGGCAGCAACAATGCCGCGATCGCAATACTGCTGCGGAAAATCGGTCGCCGCACTTTGGTCAAGCCATGGGGACGGTTCATCATGGTCACGCGCTAAACATCCTATCCTGTCGTCCTGGCAGTTTTGCTGCCGGGGGCACCATGCCCATTGTCCCCTGAACCGACGCTGACGCACATGCGCACGGGGGTGCCCATGTGCAGCGGCGCGTGCAATTTGTCTATACACCCAGATTGCGGAACGCCAAACGCAGCAGGAAACTATTGCCGCGCCGGGCATCACCCGTATCCTGATAGTCGCGCCGCCATGTAAGGCCGATGGTCAGGCAATCATCCTCATAGGTAAAGCCGATGCGATGGCGAATGGGGACAAAGCCGTCGGACAAATTGGCCGGGTCTTCGCGTCGGTCGGTCAAATCGACGATGGCCGAACCAAAGATCGACCAGTAACGCGCGACCTGAATCCGCCCGCCAACGCGCACTTCTTCGCGATCCGGCAGGTCTTCGCCCAATTGCTGGATATCGCGGTTGAGCCGCAGATAGCCCAAAATGGCATAGGTGCTGCGGCTCCCAATCGTCGCGTCAATTTCGTTGCGGCGGATGGCCCCATTGTCCTTGTCCAGCCGGAAACGGTGGGTCAGCCGGACAAAATCACGCCACGCAACACTGGTGCGCCCGACGATGTCCGAAGTCCGCTGGTTAAGCCCGCTGCCCGGCACGAAAAGCAGGCTCGGCCCCGACAGGCGATAGCTTTGGGCAAGGCTGGTATCGATGGAAAAACCGCGCTGTTCCAGCCGATATTCAACCCCGTAGGTGAGGCGCGTTGTATCTTCAAAACGGTCATAGCCCGGAAAGCGATTGAGCGCGAAAATATTGCCGTCTTCCAGTTCAAAGGCGCGACTATCCTCATTCGGGATATCAACATTATCGACCGGCGTTGATGCAACCAATTGAATGCGCGGCGTTAAAAGCTGCC
>CAUJJQ010000007.1 GCA_963205285.1 Pseudomonadota bacterium
TGGAGCAACATGCGTGCCCAATGCATAATCGGGCCGCACGACATATTGCCTGCGGTCGTCATAGTCCGTTTCTTTCACCCGATCATCGATGAAACCGCCCCAATAGTACCAGGGCCAGCCGTAAAAATCGCCCAGCGAAACTTCGGTCAGATAATCGGGCACCATGTCCGAACCCAGCATGTCGCGTTCGTTGACATTGACCCATAAGTGGCCGGTATCCGGGTCGATGGCGAGGCCGGATGGATTGCGCAGCCCCTCTGCGTAGCTGCGGTGGTAATTTTGCCGGGGGCGCACTTCCAAAATGCGCGCGCGTCCGCGTTCCCACGCCATCCCGCCTTCACCGATATTGCTGTTCGAACCGATGGCGATGTAAAGTATGTTGCCATCCGCACTCGCCACCATTGATTTTGCCCAATGATTATTGGGGCCGCGCGCGGGCAGATCCAATATCTTGCGCGCTGCGCCGCGCACAGACCCGGTGGCGACATCAAAATCATAGGCGACCAGCGCGTCGGTGTTGGCGACGTAGAGTGTGGAGCCAACCAATGCCATGCCGCTCGGGCTGTTCAACCCGGTGATGATCGGCCGTTTCACCTCTGCCACGCCATCACCATCGCCATCGCGCAGCAGCGTGATGCGATTTGCAGACGGCACCGCTGCCCCCGCTTCGCCCAAAATGCGCCGTGCAAACCAGCCGGTGATGCCGCCACCGGCGCGCGGCGGCGAATTGCTTTCGGCAACCAGCACATCGCCATTTGGCAGCACCAACAAATTGCGCGGGTGGTCGAGCCCGCTGGCGAACGCCACAACGCTGAGGCCGGGCGCGGCGACCGGTGCGCCATTGCCCGACCAGCCAACAGCAGGGGCGATGTTGACAGTCGGCAGGGCTTGCGGGCGCGGCGCGGACAGCACCGGCACCCGTCCGGTCAATTCGGCATTGGATAGCCGCGCGACATCGGGCCGGGTCTGCCAATAAATATAGCCCGCACCGGCGAGCAGGAGGAGCAATAGGGCGAGCAGAATTTTCTTGCGCATGGCGCTAGCATAGATTGTGCGCGCGAACCTGCAAAGGGGGGGATGGTTGCCCCGCCGTTTACCCAAGTTGGTGGGGTGAAATTGGGATGTGCGCGGGTAAGGGCATGCCCATGATCAACAATCAAATTCCGCCCGCCCCCTTGTTCGACATTTTGGGGGCAGCAGGTGCGCGTGCGCCTGTAACCCCGCCCTTTCATGGTGGGGCAGCCATCGTCGAAGCGGCCGCGGCATTGCGCGCGGAATTGGAAGGTGATGCGCCGGGCGCGGCGCGGCTGCGCGCGGACATTGCCCGCCGCGCCGACAATGGTTGGCATTTTTGCCATTGGCGTGAGGTTGAGCGGCTGCTTACGCTCGATGCAGTGGCCCCCGCCGGCGCGCTAAATTAGTTGTAATCTTACCGCCCGCCAGAGGCGATCAGATCGACATCGACAATGCCGCCCGCCATCTGGCGTGCCATGATGACGAAGGCTTCGTCGCCGCGCGTCCCGCCCAGATAATGTTCACTGCCGCGCAACAGATGTTCGGCGCTGTAACCGGCGCGCTGCGCCTGCGTATAATAATAATCGAGGATCGATTGCATGTCGGCGCGGCTCTGGAAATTGACGACGCGCACATTGCAACGACCATTGGCAACGCCCGCTGCTTCGATGAGCGCGGCACGCGGGTAAACGGTGAAAGCTGGCGGCAAGCGGCTGGCCCATTCATTGCCATAGCGAATGTCCGCGCCGCAACCCGTGCCGCCCTGTTGCCGGGCAAGACCGCCCAGCGTTGCAGGACGGGGCGCCGCCGTCTGTTCGCAGCGGCTGTCGCAATTTTCTTCGTAGCGACTGGGTGCCGGCGCGCGCAGCATCTGCCCGCCAACCGCGCGGCGCGCATCGGCAATTGCCTCTGCCGCTGTGCCACCACCCGAAAGCGCGGGCACCCCGCCGCTGCCCGGTTGTGCGGCATTGGCGACCGCCGCCGCATTGCTTTGTCCGGTGCGTGCGGGGTCAACCATGATGTCGCCATTGACCGCGCTGCGCACGGCGGGATCATTGCTCGCCAGACCATCGGGCTGTTCGGAAACCTGCGCGGCTTCGGGGTTGCGGCAGGCACCCAGCGCGGCAAGCGTGACCAGCGATGTCAACAGCAACAAGGGGCGGCGATAGGGGGGCATTGGCAAACTCCGAAACATTCTTGTCCAGTCGCTAGCATATTGGCGCATCGCTCTGGTTAACGGCAAGGCAATTATAAGGTTAAACGCTGTGCCCCATAGGGACAGTTGCGTAATTTTATTGCGTGTGCGACACCGCCGCCATGGCCGACCAAAATCCAGCGCCCAGCGCGCATATCGACGGGGAAGCGCGGATTGGGCTGATTTCCGGGCTAACGGCCTATGCCATTTGGGGCATAATGCCGGTTTATTTCCATGCGCTCGCAGGGGTGCCGCCCGAACAAATCGTCGTCCATCGGATATTATGGTCGGTGATTTTGTTGCTCGGCATTTTGGTGCTGCGCGGTCGGATGGCGGCATTTCGCGCCGCGATTACCGATAAAAAACTGGTCGGCGCGCTGATGGGGAGCGCGCTGCTCATCGCCTTTAACTGGCTGCTATATATCTGGGCGGTGCTCCACCAACATGTAGTGGCGGCCAGTCTGGGCTATTTCCTCATTCCCCTACTCAACGTGCTCTTGGGGCGCAGTCTGC
>CAUJJQ010000008.1 GCA_963205285.1 Pseudomonadota bacterium
GGCCGAACTGCCGCTATATCAGGCAATCACCGATGTACTAGTCGAACTCCATAGCCACAACCCGCCCCATAATTTGCGGCGGCACGGTTTGATGGATTGGCTGGATGAGGTGGAATTGCTGATCGACTGGTATGGCCCCTATGTCGGGCTGGACCTGCCACGCGACAGTTTTCGCGCCGCTTGGCAGGCAGTGCTCGCCCCAGTTGACGGCGATGCGACGCCATGGGTCACCGAATTACGCGACTATCACGCCGAAAATGTGATGTTGATTGACGGTGCGAGCGGCCTTGCTCGTTTCGGCTTGCTCGATTTTCAGGACGCGCGGCTCGGCCATCCCGCCTATGATCTTGTTTCGATGCTGGAGGATGCGCGGCGCGACGTCGCGCCGGAGGTGGAGGCCG
Organism: Pseudomonadota bacterium; assembly: GCA_963205285.1. Lineage (GTDB taxonomy): Bacteria > Pseudomonadota > Alphaproteobacteria > Sphingomonadales > Sphingomonadaceae > Sphingopyxis. The sequence goes on from CAUJJQ010000008.1 coordinate 402, forward strand.
CGTGCCTCGCCCATTATGTCGCCGCTACTGCGCGTGATGACCGTTTCATCCGCGATTATTGGGCGCTCGGCGCACAGCGTAATACTCGGATTTTGGGGCTATTCTGTCGCCTAGCCGTGCGCGACGGCAAGCAGGGTTATAAGAAATATCAGCCGCGCATGTGGGGTCTGGTCGAACGTGATTTGGCGCATCCGCACCTTGCGCCGGTGCGCGCATGGTTTGACGCGCATATTTCGCCCAGCCACCGCGCGGCATTCTGGCAGGATCAAGGCGCATGATTGCCTTGCCCCAAAGTGCGATGGTGATGGCGGCGGGCAAGGGGACGCGGATGATGCCGCTCACCATCGACCGGCCCAAACCGCTAATAGAGGTAGCAGGGGTCAGCCTGCTCGGCCATGTGCTGGGTCATTTGCGTAATGCCGGGGTCGGTCAAATCATCGTCAACGCCCATTATCGCGCCAAGCAGGTGGAGGATCATCTGGCCGCCCACGCGTGCGATTTCGATGTGCGGCTGTCTGACGAACGTGATCTGCTGCGCGACACCGGCGGCGGATTGGTCAAGGCGCTGCCGCTGATTGATGCCGATCCCTTTTTCTGCATCAACGCGGATAATTGGTGGACCGATGCGCCGGACAGTGATGCGCTCCACCGCCTTGCGGCGGCGTGGGATGCGGCGCGCATGGACGTGCTGATGCTCGTCATCGAAACGGCGCGTGCCGGAAACAGCAAGGGGCAGGGTGATTTTGACATGGATGGGGATGGCTGCCTGTCACGCGGCGGGCCAGCGCGCCCGCGACCCTATGTCTGGACGGGTATCCAGTTGATCGCCAAGCATCTGGTTTGTGACCCGCCCGAAGATGTATTTTCGACCAATGTTTTTTGGGATCGCGCGATTGCGCGCGGTCGCTGCCATGGTCTTGTTCATCAGGGCGATTGGTGGGATGTTGGCTATCCCGACGCCATTGCGCTGACCGAAGCAGCGCTGGATTATACAGCTGGCGTGGGTGTACGCGCCGATGGTTGATCGGCAACGGCCGCAACTATTCACCCTTTCGCTTGACGAACCCTTTGCCGATGCCCTGGTCGACGGGATTATCGCGCGGTACGATGATGGCCCCTTTGGGCTGGCCGACGGACTCCTCCTCCTCCCCAACGCGCGGGCGGCAAATGGCGTGCGCGATGCCTTTATCCGCGCGCGCGGTGCGGCCTGCCTGTTGCCACGTATCGCAACCATCGGTGATGGCGATTGGGAAGCGGCGGCAGGTGGCGCGCTCGACCGGATCGGCCTAGAGGATGAGGGGCCGCTGCCCAATGCGATTGCGCCGCTCCGGCGCGCGATGCTGTTGGCGCAATCCATTTCCGCTGCCCGACCAGAGGTGACGCGCGATGGCGCATTGGCCTTGGCGCAAAGCCTTGCCACACTGATTGATCAATTGGCAGTGGAGGAAGTGGACGTCCGCGAACTCACTGCGGCGGCACCTGACGATGCCAAGTTATCGGCCCATTGGCAGAAAGCCTATGCGCTGGTGACCGATTTTCTGCCGCCGTGGACGGCATTGCTTGCGGCGCAGGGGGAAATGGACCCTGCGGCACGGCGCAACGCGCTGTTCGACCGCGCGGCAAAACGCTGGCAGGCAAAGGGGTTGCCCGCCAAATGGGTGGTCGCGGCGGGGATTTCGACCGGCGCACCCGCTGTCGCGCGACTGCTTTCCACCATATCGCGCCAAGTGGGCGGGGCGGTGGTTTTTCCGCACATCGACCTTGGTATGGCGGACGAACAATGGGACAGTCTGGGGGATGACCCGCGTCGCAGACTGCGCGATGATGCCCCCCCCAATGGGGAGGAGGGGCACCCGCTGTTTCACCTGAAGCTATTGCTCGACAGGATGGGCGTGTCGCGCAGCGAAGTTTTGCCATGGGTGGACAGGGGTAAAGCCGCTGACCCATTGGGTCGCGTCGCGCTGGTGCGCGCTATGACGACGCCAATTGCCTTTGCCGACGACTGGTTGGGGCTTAGTAAAAAAATGCGTGCACCCACGGGCGTGCGGCTGGGCAATTTTGCCAATGAGGCGCAGGAAGCTCAGGCGATAGCGCTCGCCATGCGTGAAACGCTGGAAACGCCGGGGCGAACGGCTGCATTGGTGACACCCGACCGGGCGATTGCAGCCCGCGTTGCGGCGCATCTGGGCCGTTGGGGCATAGGGGTGGATGACAGCGCGGGGGTGCCCTTACCGGCAACGCCTGCGGGCGAACTTCTGCTGCTCACCGCCGCGCTGACCGATGGTGCCGACCCGCACGACTTGATCGCGCTGCTCAGCCATCCGCTCGCCGGTGCCGTCGGGGACAGGCGCGGCTGGATGGACAATGTCCGCGCGCTCGATTTGATGTTGCGTGGGCCACGCGGTGCGCCGGGTTTTGCGCCGATTAGCTCGCGAGTGAAGGCAATTTTTGGGGAGGATGGCGCAACCGCTATATGGTGGGCGGATATCTGCATCCATTTTGATGACGGTGCCACAGGATTGACCCTGTCGGCGCAACTAGAACGGCTGCGCACGCGTGCCGAGTGGCTGGCAGGTGACGGCTTGTGGAGTGGGGTGGATGGCCGCGCGCTCGCCAAATGCTTTGCAGAAATTGCCGATGTCGCGTCGCTGTGGCCGGACCCCCTTGCCACG
>CAUJJQ010000009.1 GCA_963205285.1 Pseudomonadota bacterium
AAAGGCTTCGTTGATTTCCCAGACGTCTATATCATCCTTGGTCAAACCAGCCTTGGCCAACACTTTTTTGGCGGCGGGCACCGGCGCGTTCAGCATCAGCGTTGGGCAATCACCGATATTGGCATAAGCGACGATGCGCCCGCGCGGCTTCAACCCGTTCTTGTCGGCATATTCCTTGGATGTGAGGAGGATTGCCGCCGCGCCGTCAACGACGCCCGAGCTGTTTCCGGCATGGTGGAAATGCTGGATGGCAAGGTCGCCGTAAACGCGGTTGATCTGGTTGCGAAATGTAAAGCCGCCACCCATGTCGAAATCGGCAATCTGGCCAAAACTGGGTTTGAGCGCGGCCAACCCCTCCGCCGTGGTTTCGGGGCGGGGGAATTCCTCATGGTCGAGCGCGACGCTGCCATCTTCATTTTTGACCGTGACAATTGATTTGGCAAAACGCCCTTCATCAATCGCGCGTTTGGCGCGTTGCTGGCTGACGAGGGCGAGCGCGTCGAGCGCTTCGCGCGAAATACCCTCTTTCGTCGCAATCGCATCACCGCAAATCCCCTGGTGGCTTTGCGGGTGAATGGCATCGAGCGCGGCATTGCCCGAGCCCATCAGGCGCGGCGGCAGCCCGGCATTGGCCTGTTCGGCGGCAAAGGCGGCGGTATAGCTCATCATTTCGGTGCCGCCCGCGATGACGCAATCTTCCATCCCCGACATGATCGACGCAGCCGCAAGATTGACCGATGTAATGCCGCCGCCGCAAAAACGGTCGAGCGTGGTGCCCGATGCCGTAATGTCATAACCGGCGGCGAGCGCGGACATACGGCCCAGATCGCCGCCCTGCTTGCCATTTTGCGAACTGGTCGACCAGATGATGTCGTCAACGCTAGCGGTGTCGAGGCCATTCCGGTCACGGATTGCGCCGAGCACGGTGGCGGCGAGATGCTGGGGGTGAAGGTGGCTCAGCGCCCCCTTGCCCGCTTTGCCGATGCCGCGTGGTGTGCGGACGGCGTCGATAATATATGCGTCACCCATATCCTGTTCCTTTTCCTTAATGCTTGAAATATAGTCTGAAATTAGGTTTGCAAAATCAACGGGGCGCCATGCGGATGGCTCCGTCGAGCCGCACCGCCTGTCCATTAAAATAGCCATTGCGCACCATTTCGAGCGCTAGGCTGGCATATTCGTGCGGCAGCCCCAACCGTTTGGGAAAGGGGACCGATGCGGCTAGGCTCCCCTTTACCTGTGGGTTCATCCCCGCCACCAGCGGGGTTTCGAAAACGCCCGGCATGATCGCGTTGACGCGGATGCCGACATCCATCAGGTCGCGCGCCATAGGGAGGACGAGCCCGTTGACCCCCGCCTTGGCCGAACCGTAAATCACCTGCCCGATCTGCGCATCCTCTGCCGCGACAGATGCGGTGAGGATGATGATGCCCCGTTCGCCGTCCGCCATTTCGTCGAGACCAGCCATCCCCTCTGCCGCCAGCGATGCGATGCGGTAACTGGCGACCAATATGCCGTTGACGCCATAGGCATAATCTTCGGTCGGTGTGCGGCGATATTTGCCGCTTGCCTTGTCGAACGACAGGGTTTTGCCCCGGCGGCTGGTCATGGCGCAATGGACGCAGATGCGTTCCTGCCCGTGCGCGATGCGTGCTTTGGCATAGCCAGCGACCACCGATGCTTCGCTGGTAATGTCCACTTCGCAAAACAGACCGCCGATGCTGCGCGCGACCTCTTCGCCCAACGCCACATTGATGTCGAAAATGGCGACCTTGACCCCGGCGGCTGCCAGCGCCTCTGCCGTCGCGCGGCCCAGCCCCGAAGCGCCGCCAGTGACCACCGCCGCAATATCCTGATTCATTTGCATAATATTGTTACTCCCGCCGGGAAAATCGCGCGGGCGCTATCAAGCTATACGTTGACGTAAACGTCAAGTGCTGTTTATCCTGCAACCATATTTTTGGATGGGAAAGGGGTCACCATGGCATTTTCAACGCGGATTACCGAGCGGCTGGGCATCAAACACCCGATCGTACAGGGCGGGATGCAATGGGTGGGCACCGCTGAAATGGCGAGCGCGGTGTCGAACGCGGGCGGGCTTGGCATATTGACCGCTCTGACCCAGCCCAGTCCCGATGCGCTGCGCGCCGAAATTGAACGGTGCGCTGCGATGACCAGTGCGCCCTTTGGCGTCAACATCACCGTTTTCCCGACGATCAACCCGCCCGATTATCGCGGCTATGCCCAAGCGGTGATCGACGGCGGGGTCAAAATCGTCGAAACCGCGGGCACGCAGGCGGTGCGTGAAATATGGGAAATGCTGAAACCCCATGGCGTCACCATCCTCCACAAATGCACCGCCGTGCGCCACGCATTGTCCGCCGAACGCGCAGGGTGCGACATTATTTCCATCGACGGTTTTGAATGTGCGGGCCACCCAGGGGAAGATGATATCCCCGGCCTCATCCTGCTGCCCGCCGCAGCCGACAAGGTGAAAATCCCGCTGCTCGCCAGCGGCGGTTTTGGTGACGGGCGCGGGCTGGCGGCGGCGCTGGTGCTCGGTGCGGACGGCATCAACATGGGCACGCGTTTTTGCGCGACGGTAGAGGCACCGATCCACGATAATTTCAAGGCGGCGATGATCACAAATGACGAACGGGCAACCGACCTGATTTTCCGTTCCTATCGCAACACCGCGCGCGTCGCCAAAAATGCGATATCCCAAAGCGTTGTGGCGGCGGAGGGTGAGGGTAAGCCCTTTGCCGAGGTTGCCGATCTGGTCAAAGGGGGGCGCGGGCGCGAAGGATTATTGAGCGGGGATACCAACCACGGCATCTGGAGCGCGGGGATGGTGCAGGGGCTGATTAACGACATCCCGACCTGCGAAGTCTTGATCAACCGCATCATCGCCGATGCGGCGGCGATTTTCGACGCGCGTATTCCCGGGCTAAGGCGTTGAAAGCAGACCGTGTCCCTGCGTAAGCAGGGGTCTAGGCCAAGCTATTTTCCTGTCTCGACTTCGCTCGACACGAACGGATTGGGGCTGAACCCATCCCCGTTCGTATCGATCGTGTCGAGATAGGAACGGAAATTAGGGCTCCACCCGTTCCAAATACTCCAACCCCCGCAAATAGGCGGCCAGCTCCGCGCCATTGCGCTGCCAGTTAAAGCGCGCATGCGTGTGTGTGGACAGCGCGGCACGGTCGGGCGAGCTCGCCAAAATATCGGTGACACCCGCCGCTATCGCCACCGCATCGCGCGCCGCAATGCGCCCCGCCATCGGCAGATCGAGCATTTCGTGCGCAGGCGGAATGTCGGAAAGAAGGATGGGGGTGCCGCACCCGCCCGCTTCCACCCACACATTGGCCAGCCCTTCGCTGGCGCTGGGCAGTACCAGCATGTCGGCCGCCGCATAATATTCGGGCAGCGCCTCATTCGCTACCCCGCCGAGCAGACGCACCCGCGCGTCCAGCCCGCGCGCGGATATTTGCCCCGCCAGCGCCGCG
>CAUJJQ010000010.1 GCA_963205285.1 Pseudomonadota bacterium
TATGATCGACAAGATGACGAACATCGCCACCCGTTCGACTGCCAGCGCCTCAAACAGGCTGGCGTTGAGCTGCCGCCAGTCGGTAATCTCGGCGCGTCCAGCCACTGCGCGCTTGAGCGGGGCCAGCGTGGTTTCGACACTATCGGGATCGTTCGTTTTCACCTCTATCATGCCGACGCTGTCACCCATCAGCATCAATTGCTGGGCGTCGGCCATCGGCAGGATGACATAGCTGTTATCAAACTGGAAAACGCCGATTTCAAAAATCGCACCGACGCTATAGCCGATTTCGCGTGGCACCGTGCCAAATGGGGTCGCGCGCCCCGCCGGGTTGATAATCGTCAACGTATCGCCCAATTGCACGCCCAAATTCTGCGCAAGTTCACGCCCAATGGCTATTTGTCCACTGCCGTCCCGAATGGCGCGCAAATCGCCGATCAGTGGGCCCGAACGCAGCGATGCATTATTGGCAATGTCGGCATCGATCATGCCGCGCATCAAAATACCCTCGACCCGTCCGTCATGGTTGGCGAGCAGCGGCTGCTCGATCAATGGGGTCGCAGCGATCACTCCCGGGGTTGCACGGGCCAGCCGCAAAATATCGCGCCAATCATCGAGCCGCCCGTCATAGCCCTGCACTACGGCATGCCCGTTCAACCCGACAATTTTGTCGAATAATTCGGCGCGAAACCCGTTCATCACCGACATGACGATAACCAGCGCTGCAACCCCCAGTGCCACCGCCACAAAACTGAATGCTGCCGCGATAAAGATGAAGCCTTCACCCTTCACCGGCAGCAAATAGCGTTTGATGATCAGTCGCTCATAAGCAGAGGGTATAATCACAGGCGCGAATCCGAAGGAACGGCCCGCCAATGGGCGCTCATCCAGCGGCTCTAATCGGGGTAAGCCACGCTGGCAATGGCCGAAGGGTCGCTCCACTCGATCGGATATGAGCCGCATCGACAAAGTTAGTCGATGGTCTGACGTAACAATATTACCCGATTGTTGCAGCGATGGCACAGCAGCGGCCAAATCGCCCCAAATCACCTTGTTTCATGCCACTTATGGATGACAGATTTACCTTGTCGCCATAATCCTAGCCGCGTTCCATACCAGCGGACGATCCGAGGGTCAGGTTCAGGGAGACGAGGTTGAGCATGGCCGCCAAAGGCGCCGGCTCTTTCCAATTCAGCTTCGCACCTTCGGGGGATGGTGCTGGCAGTTCGTCACGCGAGGCTCCGGATAGCGCAAGCTGTCCGGAGCCTTTGCTTTTTAAGGTCTGAACCCTATTCGCCGGATTCGGCGATTTCCGCCAGCATATCTGGGTCGAGGATGGTGACTCGGCCATGTTCGCGCCCAATCAACCCCTGATCCGCCCATGCGGACAGTTGCCGGTTGATTTGCTCCCGGCTCATCCCGGCAAAATGGGCAAGGTCAGTCTGGTTGAGGTCGTGGCGCAGTCGTCCGACGTCCGGCCCGATTGCCATCAGACGGATCAGGCAACGGGCAAGACGGGGGCCCGATGCGAAAGCGCGATCCCCTTCGATTGTGGCGTTGGCTTGGCGTAGTCGATGCGCCATCTGCCCTAGCAACAGCCACGCAAAATCGGGGCGTGCCGATATGATGTCGCGCAGCGCGCCGCGGTCGAGCCACAGCGCGCGTACGTCCTCATGTGCAGAGACCGTTGCCGTGCGTTCACCACCGTCGAGCACCGCAATTTCGCCGACTACCGCACCGCGTTCGAGATAATCCAGAGTGATTTCGCGACCATTGGCAGCGACGATAGAAACACGGGCGACCCCCGATAGCAGGATATAGAGCGCTTTGCCGTCATCACCCTGCCGCATCATCACATCGCCGCGCGAAAATTCGCGCACATTGCCGCGCGCGGCCAGCGCATCATATGCTTCGGCGCTGGCCCCGGCAAATAGGCTGCCGGACGACAGTAATCCTGATAATTCAACGCCCAGCATAACCGCTCCGCCCCCATAGACCCCGCACACCCTGTCCAATTTCAGCGACAGGCGCAAGGCGAAAGCGCGCGCGAGGCTTTGTGCTTAAACTAGGCGGCTTTGCTGCACCGCCGCTTCGATAAAGCTGGCAAACAACGGGTGCGGGTCAAATGGTTTGGATTTCAGTTCGGGGTGGAATTGCACTCCGACAAACCATGGGTGATCATCACGTTCGACGATTTCGGGCAACTCACCATCGGGCGACATGCCCGAAAAGCGCAATCCCACATCCTCCAGCCGTTCCCGATAGGCCGTGTTCACCTCATAACGGTGGCGGTGCCGTTCACTGACGCTGTCGCCACCGTAAATTTGCGCGACATGGCTGTTACCCGCCAGCGCAGCCGGATAAGCGCCAAGCCGCATCGTGCCACCCAAATCACTGTCTGCGTTGCGTTTTTGCAACCCCTCCTCACTCATCCATTCCTGGATGATGCCAATCAGCGGCTCGTCGGTCGGGCCGAATTCGCTGGAGGAAGCATTGGGCAGGTCGCATAAATTGCGTGCGCTTTCAACGCACGCCATTTGCATGCCAAAACATATGCCGAAAAAGGGCACCTTGCGTTCGCGGGCAAAGCGGATGGCAGCGATTTTACCCTCGGCCCCGCGTTCCCCAAAGGCGCCGGGCACCAAAATGGCATGCAGCGGTTCCAATTCGGCGGCGATATGCGCGCCGTCGCCTTCAAAAATCTCCGCATCCAGCCAGCGGATGTTCACCTTGACCCGATTGGCAAGCCCGCCATGCACCAATGCTTCGTTGAGGCTTTTATACGCATCCTGCAAACCGACATATTTGCCGATAACACCGACGGTCACCTCCCCTTCGGGGTTGACCTGCCGTTCCAAAATATCGGTCCAGCGACGTAGGTCGGGCGCAACACCGGGCGTGATGCCAAAGGCGCGCAACACCTCATAATCCAGACCCTCTGCATGATATTGCAGCGGCACAGCATAAATGGATTTGGCGTCAAGCGCTGGGATCACCGCTTCTTTGCGGACGTTGCAAAATAGCGCAATCTTTGCGCGCTCATTTTCGGGCAACGGATGTTCGCACCGGCATAGCAATATGTCCGGCTGCACGCCCAATGCGGTCAATTCCTTGACACTATGCTGGGTCGGCTTGGTTTTCAGTTCACCCGCTGCGGCAATA
>CAUJJQ010000011.1 GCA_963205285.1 Pseudomonadota bacterium
AGCATTTGCCATTTTGCGACCTTTTTTATTGATAGTCAGAATATTAGCGCCGACGCAAGGCCACAACACATTGGTCGGCATCCATATCTGCACCGTCGCTGGCGCGCCGCGCATCGACATGGGTGACAATATGTTCGGCCCGTTCGCGCGGCGGATAAAGATAGGCGTCGAGCGTGCAGTCGCGGCCGGTGAATTGCAGCACGCGTGCCGCGCCTTCGCGCCGGTCGAGCCGGGGCTGGCCAAAGAGGGCAATCAGCGCATCGGCATTGCGCCCGGCGAGCGGTCCGTCGCCTTCGTCCGCGCGATTATGGCTGCGTTCGACGGGAATATGTGCGGCACGGGCTGGCGGTGGGCTTGCCCCCGTGCTGACCGGCGGCGGGGTGCCGCCACCACAGGCACTGAGCATCAAGATTATGGGGGGAAGCAGGGCGGCACATTTCATCACGCATCTTCCATATGCAGCATATGCACCGCGATTGCCGCGCCAAATATCGGCGCGAACAGATTGAAAAAGGGGATGAACATAGCGGCCGACGCGACCAGTCCGGTAAATCGGCGCCGCGCCGGGCGCATCGGGCGCGGCGGCAAGTCGGGGTGGCGCGCGGCGACCATCGCCTCCAGATCGCGGGACAGCAAAATGGCGTTAAGTCCGACGGCGAGCAAAATCGTCCCCACCCCGGTGACGAGGAGGAGGATATAGAGCGGCAGCGCCACCATATTCCAGACGATCGCCCGGCGCAGCGAGGCGAGTCCCAGCGCGACTTCGGTGCGCAGCGGCACTTTTACCGCGCGGGCAAAGGCGGCGGGGTAATGATCCTCCTCCACACTGGCGACAATCGCGTCGGTGAACAGCCCAGCAAATAACATGGCGATGGCGCGGAACAGAAACCAGCCGCCGAACAAGGTTAGCACCAGCGCCGCCCCCGCCGCATCATCACCGCCCAGCCAGCCTGCCCCCGTCCAACGCTGCAATGCGGGGAGGAGGAGGTGCAGCAACGCCTGCCAGAGCAGCATGCCGAGCAGCGCGATGGTGAGCATGGTGAGTGCCAGCACCTTTGCCATTGCCCACAAAGTTTCCCGATCAACGAGTTGGCTAAGCGAAAGGCGGATGGCGCGGGCATACATGGGCTGAACCCTTACGCACCGAGCCGCATCTGGCAAGGGCGGATGCACTTGCCCGCAGTCGACTTGCACCCTAAAGGCGCGCCTTTCATTGCCCACAGCCAACCGTCAGGAAAAATGCATGACCCAGCCCGCCCGTTTCGACATTATCGCCATCGGCAACGCTATCGTCGATGTCATTGCCCGCGCGGATGATGATTTTCTGGCCGAACACGGCATGGCCAAGGGGGGCATGCAGCTGATCGATGCGGCGGGTGCGGAAAAAATATATGCCGCCATGGGGCCGGGGATTGAAATGTCGGGCGGCTCGGCGGCCAACAGCCTGGCGGGGATGGCGGCACTGGGTGCGCGCTGTTCGTTCATCGGCGTCGTGGCCGATGACCAATTGGGGCAGGTTTTCCGACATGATTTGACCGCACTTGGGGTGGATTTTACGACACCCGCACGCCCCGGCCAGCCGCCGACCGCGCGCTGCCTCATCCTCGTCACCCCCGACGGGCAGCGCACAATGAACACATTTTTGGGCGCATCGCAGCATTTGGGCGCGGACGCCTTTGACGCCGCACAGATTGCCGACGCCGACATCCTTTATCTTGAGGGATATTTGTGGAACGCGGATGCATCGCGCGCCGCAATGGCAGGCGCGATTGCCATGGCGCGGGCGGCGGGCCGACGGGTAGCCTTCACTCTGTCGGACGGCTTTGTCATCGCCGCGCATGGCGATGATTTCCGCGCCATGGTGGCGGCGAGCGAGATTGATATTTTATTCGCCAATGAAGCGGAAATAACCGCCTTGGCAGAGCTGGACGATTTTGACGCAGCAGTTGACAAAGTTGCGGCGCAGACACCCCTGCTCGTCGCCACGCGCGGTGAAAAGGGTGCGGTCGCGGTAACCGGCGGGGTGCGCCACAGCGTTGCCGCTGAACCGATTGATCAGGTGGTGGATACCACCGGCGCGGGCGATTTATTCGCCGCCGGTTTCCTTGCCGGGTTGGCCGAGGGGCGCAGCATCGATGATTGCCTGACCATGGGGGCATTGTGTGCGCGCGCGATTATCGCGCAGGTTGGCCCGCGCGCGCAATGCGACCTTGCCGAATTGGTCGCTGCACGACTCGGTTAAGCTGTCGGCTTTGCCTTTTTGGGAAACAGCAGCGCACGGTCGGCATCGCCAAAACCACGCGTCCAGATGATCCAGCCGTAAATACCCAGAATGACGGGGACGCCGACCAATAATTCGGCCCATTCGGGCAATTGGGTTGCCGCCCAGCCAAGCGCAACCGCACCCGCCGTCGCCAGAAACAATGCGCCGCGCCAGCCATGGACGCGTGCAGCACACAGCCGCGTCAAGACTTGCGCCTTGGCGATGGAGGAGAGCGCCAATGCACCGGCGAGCGCCAGCGCCACCGCCACTGCATAGAAAATGGGTGGCCAGCCCAGCCGCTGCACCACCAGACACAATAGCACCGACAAGGCAGCCTGTACGCCGATCATCGCGAGCGAGAGCAGCAGGTTGAGCCGTGGGCGCAGGTAGATGAGCGCCGCCTCACTCGTCACGGCGGTGGAGGCGACCACTTCGGCAAAAAGCAGCAGCGCCAATGCGCCATTGCCCGCGACAAAGCCGGGACCGGCCAGCCCCATCACCGCTTCGCCGGGGATACCCAGCGCGAGCGCCACCCCGGTTTGCGCCGCCAGTACCCAGAATCCCACCTGCGCGACCTGTGCGGCGACGTCGGTCAACCGCCCCTCCGCCACGCCGCGCGAAATCACCGGGCCCAATATCGGGTCAAAGCTGGTTTTGAGCTTTTGGGGGAGTGATGCGACCTGCTGCGCGACATAATATATGCCGATTACCGCTGGATGCGCAGCGGCGAAAATGCCAAGCACTGCAAGGTCGAGCCGGCGCGACCCCCATTCGATGGCATCGGCCCCGGCCAGCGGCAAATTATCGCGCGCGATGCGGATCAGGCGGCCGGGATGAAAATCCCACCCATGCGGCAGGCCATAGCTGCGTACCAGGGGCACCAGCGCCACCAGCCAGGTCAGCCCCATGGCAAAGGCGTAACTCATGATCAGCCCGTCGCGCACCGACACATACCAGAAAGCGGCGGCGGCGATTGAAATTGCCCATGGTTCGACCACTGAACGCGCGCGGACGGTTGCGCCGACATCATAACGATAGGCGAGTGCAGCGAGCGCAATGTCGGTTCCGGCAATCGCGGGGATGACGAGGGGGAGGAAATGGTCGAACCCATCAACCGCTGCACCGGGAAACATGATTTGCGGCACCGCCATCAGCGCCAAAGCCGCCAACAGGCTGACGATGAGTGAAACCAGCATCGCATCCCAGACGCGCGGGCAATGCGCCGCATCATCCCCGCATGTCGAAAGTATCTGCGCCAACCCGCGCTTCAGCCCCAGCGTTGAAAGTTGCGCGGCAAATTCTACTACCAGCACTGCATAAGCAAAACGCCCGACCAGTTCCGCGCCGTACCAGCGCCCAGCGAAATAGAGAAAGGGCAGCCGCGCGATCAGCCGCAGGAAAAAACCCAGCACATTGGTGCGCCCACCCTTGGCCAGCTCCTCGACATCCTTGTCGCTCGCAGGCTTCTCGGGGGGGCTGGTGTTGTTCAAGATCAAGCCATGCCTTCGCGTGCCAGCGGGCGGCGCATCAATGCGTGGATAATCGCACCGGCATCGCTGCGTCCGGCAATCAGGTCAGCCACCGCCGCGCAGATCGGCATATCAACTCCACGCGCGGCGGCGTCCGCGGCCAAGACCGGTGCGCTGAACGCCCCTTCTGCCACGCTGGCGCGGTTGGAAAGTAGGTCGCTGGGCAGCGCCCCTTCGCCCAGGCCAAAGCCCAGCGAAAAATTGCGCGACGATTTGGACGAACAGGTCAGCACCAAATCGCCCAGTCCCGAAAGTCCTGCCATCGTTTCCGCCCGTCCCCCCCGCGCCAGTGCATAGCGCGTCATTTCGGCAAAGCCACGCGCAATCAACGCTGAACGCGCGCTTTGCCCCAATTTGGCCCCTTCAACGACGCCGCAGGCGATGGCGAGGACATTTTTGATGACCCCGCCGATTTCCGCGCCAATGACATCATCGCTGGCATAGGGGCGCAACGCGGGGCGCGCGACCAGCGCAGAAAGTGTTTCTGCCGCCGCAAATGTGTCGGCGGCCAGCGTCACCGCTGCAGGCAGGCCTGCCGCCACTTCGTGGGCAAAGCTGGGGCCGGAGAGAACGGCAATCGTCCCTGTCCAACCGCAATCTCGTGCAACGTCGCACATCAATCTGCCGCTGCCCTGTTCCATCCCCTTGCTGCATAGGATCAAGGGCACTTGCTTTTCGGGTAGTTGTTCGATCACCTGACCCAGAAATTGCGCCGGGGCGACGGCCAGTAAAAATGGCGCGCCTGCCAGATCGGCCAGCGCATTTGTCGCGCAAATATGGGGGTTGAGCGCGATGCCGGGCAGAAATTTCGGGTTTTCATGTCGCTGATTAATTGCGGTAACGACGTCGCTTTCGCGCGCCCACAGCGTCACCGCGCTGCCATCACTCGCCATCGATTGGGCGAGCGCGCTGCCCCATGCGCCGCCGCCGATTACCCCAATATTCATGCCTTCACCCCCGCGCCGCGCACGATAGCTGCCTTGTCATCCAGCGGCCAGCGCGGCCGCGCCACTACGTCCAGTGGATCGGTCAGACCAGCCGCAAATCTTTCTGCGCCTGCCCAACCAATCATCGCCGCATTGTCGGTGCAAAGCCAGAGCGGCGGGGCGACAAAGCGCAAGCCGCGCACATCGGCAATTTGTTGCAGCGCAGAACGCACCGCGCCATTTGCTGCCACCCCGCCCGCGACAACCAGCGCATCAAGACCCGTCGCCGCAGCCTCCAACGCATCCAAAGCGTGGTTGATACGGTCGATCAGGCAATCGACCAGCGCCGCCTGAAAACTCGCCGCGACATCGGCTGGTTGATGCGCGCCGCTGGCCACCGCACGCGCCACCGCGCTTTTAAGGCCCGCAAAGGAAAAATGGGGCTCCGCCGAACGCAGCATCGGTCGCGGCAACGGGACGGCGCGCGCATCCCCCGTTGCCGCCAGCGCCTCCAGTGCCGGACCGCCGGGATAAGGCAGGCCGAGCAGCTTGGCCGATTTGTCAAATGCTTCGCCCGCGGCATCGTCGATGGTGGTCGCCAAACGGCGATAGGCGCCAACGCCGGTCACCAGCAAAATCTGGCAATGCCCGCCGGAAACGAGGAGGAGGAGGTAAGGGAAGTTTAGCGTCGCATCGGCCAATCGGGGGGATAGCGCATGCCCCTCCAGATGGTTGACCGCGATCAGCGGCTTGCCGCTGGCATGCGCCAATGCCTTGCCGGTAATAAGGCCGACCATCACCCCGCCGATCAGCCCCGGCCCGGCGGTTGCGGCGATGGCATCGACATCGCCCAGCGTCAGCGCGGCTTCGCCAAAAACCTGTTCGACCAGCGGCATCAGCCGATCAGCATGCGCGCGCGCCGCAATTTCCGGAACCACCCCGCCAAAGGGCGCATGTTCGGCAATCTGGCTGGCCAGTGCATGCGCCAGCACCCGCCGATCGGATGTGACCAGCGCCGCTGCCGTTTCATCGCAGCTTGATTCGATGCCCAAAATTATCGCCATATTTGGGTAGTGCACCTTTGGTCGGCAATGCGCCTGCTTTGCCGCCTCATACCGCCCTCTTCCCATATCGGGCAAGCTCCCCTAGGTGCGGAGGCATGTCGCACCCAGCAACGGCACGCCCCCCCCTTCTTGTCCGCCTGGGCACCCGCGCATCGCCATTGGCGCTGCGGCAAGCCGAAATGGTGCGTGACGCGCTGATCGCGGCGCATGGCTGGGATGCGACAGCGGTCGAACTGGTGCCGATGGTGGCCAGCGGCGACAAGATACAGGACAGGGCGCTCGCCGACATTGGCGGCAAGGCGCTGTGGACGCGTGAGCTTGACCGCGCGATGCTGGATGGGGAAATCGACGCTGCCGTCCATTCGATGAAAGATGTCGAAACATTGCGCGATGCGGCGTTTCAACTGGCGGCGGTGCTACCGCGCGCTGATGTGCGCGACAGGTTGATTGGTGCCCCCGGTATTGGGGCGAGCATATCCGCCCTCCCCCCCGCTGCGCGGGTCGGTACGTCGAGCCCGCGCCGCGCCGCGCAATTACAGCGGCTGCGCCCCGACCTTGTTGTCGGCTTGCTGCGCGGCAATGTCGCCACCCGATTGTCGCGCATTTCCGACGGCAGCCATGATGCAACTTTGCTCGCCGCCGCGGGCCTCGAACGTCTGGGGATGGATGTGGGCGAGCCGCTTTCCACCGACATGTGGCTTCCCGCACCGCAACAAGGCGTGATCGGGATAGAAGTGGCTCGCGCTGAAATCATCCCCATTTTCGCCGCGATTAACCATGCGCCAACCATGGCGGCGCTGCTCTGTGAACGCGCCTTATTATCGGCGCTCGGCGGCGATTGCCGTTCGCCGATAGCCGCTTTGGCCGAGGTGCGGGGGGATAGGCTCCATCTGGATGCGCAGATTTATTCGGCAGACGGCAGCGCGATGGAGGCGGCTGCATGGCAGGGCGATGTTGCCGACGCGCAAAATGCGGCGCGCGATATGGCGCGCAATCTGCTTGCGCGCGCTGATGATCGCATCACCGCCTTGTTTCAGCCATGCAGCCCGTCCTGATCCTGCGTCCGGCGGAGGGGGCGGCGCGCAGCATTGCCGCGCTCAATGCAGGCGGGTTGCCCGCACTTCCGCTGCCGCTTTTTGCGTTGCGCCCGCTTGCATGGCAGCCGCCCGCTGCGGCAGATTTTGATGCTGTCCTGATCACCAGTGCTCCGGCGATATTGCATGGCGGCGTGGCGATTGCCGAATATGCACGGCTGCCCACCCATGTTGTTGGCCCCGTCAGCGCAGATGCTGCGCGCACGGCGGGGCTGACACTCGGCCTGATAGGGGATAGCGATGGCAATGCGCTGCTGCGCGCGGTCGCAGCGGCGTGGCGCGGTGATGGGCCGTGCCGGATATTGTGGCCCTGCGCGCGTGAACATAGCCAACTGGAGGTGCCGGGGAACATCGTGCTGGAACCCTCCATCGTTTATGCGGCCGAGGAAACACCTGTCGATGTGACCTGTCTGCAGCAGCCGGCCATCGCGCTGGTGCATAGCGCGCGCGCGGCAATGCGATTGGCAGCGCTGGCACCCGACAAATCAGCGCTGACCCTCATCGCAATATCCGCAAAAGTGGCGACAGCTGCGGGGCCGGGCTGGGCAGCGGTGCATATCGCCCCAAAGCCACTCGATGCAGATATGGTGGCGCTCGCCGTCGAGCTGTGCAAAAAGCGCAGCGAATAGTCATAATTGGGCGCAAAATGGCAGAGCAACCAACCAGCAGTTTCACCACCGGCGGCGGGCCGACCATCTATCCCGCCACGGGCAATGGGCCGCGCGCATCCTCTTGGCGGCTGACGACGCTTGCCCTGTTGCTGACGCTGATTTTGGGTGCGTCGATGGGCGGTTGGGTGATCCACAAATGGAGCCAAGATGCCGCTGCACCCAAGGCGGCGGATGCAGTGGCACAGCCGCAACCGCGCACGATGCCGCAACTGGCCAATATTGCGCCTGTGCCGGTTAATGCTGGGGACTTAAATGGTCGCGTTGCGCAGCTGGAGGAGCGGCTGGCGCGCATATCGCTCACCGCCGACAGCGCATCGGGCAATGCCCAGCGGGCAGAGGCGGTGCTGATTGCCTTTGCCGCGCGCCGCGCAATTGACCGTGGCCTGCCATTGGGCGCGATGGATGCGCAGTTGCGCGTGCGTTTTGGCGAAAATCAGCCCAACGCTGTGCAATCGGTGCTCAATGCCGCCCAGCGCCCTGTCTTGGCCGAAGATTTACTGACCAGGCTGGACGCGATGCGGCCAAATCTGTTGACCGATGCGCGCGCAGGTTGGCTGACTCGGATAGGGAGCAGCCTGTCGAGCCTTATCACCATCCGCGCTGCTGATGCGCCGTCCGATTTGCCCCAGCGCCGCTTTGAACGCGCGCACCGCGCGCTGGAGGCGGGGCGTATCGACGCCGCAATTGCGGAGGTGAGCGCCATGCCCGGTCATGAGGCGGCCGACGTGCAGCTGTGGCTGAATGATGCGCGCCGTTTGAATGATGCGCGCCGCGCGCTCGACCTGCTCGAAGCGGCGGCGATTATCGAACCGGCGGCGAACCCTGCCAATATCGTGTCGCAAACCAACCGATGAAATTTAGCCGAATGCGCCCTAAATTCTGACCTGCCCTTTGACCCATATGTAAAGCGCGGCGATTGATCCGGCGAACATTATCGCCCCGGCGGGCACTGCCCATGGGTTTTCCGCAACCAGCGCCAGCACCTCGGCACTATTGGCAGACCCCGCCCGTTCGGCACTGGCGACGATGGCGGCAAAGGCCACCCCCATCAGGCTTTCCCCGACGATGAGGCCGGTGGCCATCAAAGTGCCGATGCGTTCGGCAAAATCGGGATTATCCTGCCGCGCCGCCCAGCGGTTATAGGCATAGCCTGCCAGCGCACCCATGGGGATGAGCAAGGTCAATTCCATCGGGAGATACATGCCCAGCCCCACCGCCAGCGCGGGCAGGCTATATTTGCGGGTGGTGCGGCGCAGCACTTCATCGATGAGGATGACGCCGATGCCAATGCCGACACCCGTGGTAATCAACCCCCAGTCAAGGCTGCCACCCAATACCCCCTGCGCAATTGTTGAAATAAGCGCAGCTTGCGGCGCGGACAATGCACCCTCGCGCGCGCCCGGTGCCCCTTCAAAGGTGAAGGCGATATTGAGCAGGTCTAGAATCGGGGGAATGACCAGTGCGCCAAACACCACGCCCAGCACCAGTGCAACCTGCTGCCGCCATGGCGTTGCGCCAACCAATTGCCCTGTTTTCAAATCCTGCAAATTGTCATTGGCAATCGTTGCAATGCCAAAAATGACGGCGGTGACGAGCAGTGCAAAGGCGACCAGTGCCTTTGTTGCGGCCGGATCAACCTTGCCATGCAGCGCGACCAATATCAGCGAAATGCCCAGAACGGCCAAAATGCCAACGCCCGAAACTGGCGAATTGGACGCGCCGATAAGCCCCGCCATATAGCCGGTGACCGCCGCGATGACGAGGCCGATGGCCAAAATATAGCCCACCGACAACAGGATGCTGGGCCATGGGTTGACCGCAATCGGCCCGCTGCCCGCAAAATCATATAGCAACAGCCCGATGGGCACCATCAGAGCAACAATCGTTCCTACGACGATGGAAATTGGCAAATCGCGTTCGGTTATGTCGAGCGTCTGGCCCGCACCGCGTGCGCGTGACGCTTTCAAAGCAGCGTTGATACCTGAAATGATTGGCCCGATAATTTTCAGCAAAGTCCAGATCGCGGCAATGCCAATGGTGCCCGCGCCGATAATCCGCGCCTTTTGGCGAAACGCGCTGCCGACCAGGTCGTCCAGATTGCCCGCCGCGGCGGTGATTAGCGCGGGGTCGTGGACCCAATGCGGGACAACCCACAACCAACTGATGAGCATACCGACAATCATCGATATGCCGACCGCCATACCGACCAAATGGCCAACGCCGATCAGCGCCATCGAAAAATTGCCCGATACCGCGCTCGCCCCATTGCCGAGGCGAAAGGCATGCGAGAATGTTTCGGCGACAAATTTGAACTTGGCGAACAGGAAATATAGCGCGGATACGAGCGATGATATGACGATGGCGATCAATCCACGGCGATTTTCCTCCGCCCCGCCGATGCCCGCGCCAACCTTTAACACTTCGGCAGCCGCCACCCCTTCGGGATAAGGCAGGTCAGAGCCGGTGACCAAGGCGCGGCGCAGCGGCACCGAATACATGACCCCCAAAATGCCGCCGATGCCGATGATAGCGACAGACAACCAATAGGGGAAACCGGTCCACCAGCCGATCATGATGAGGCCTGGGAGGACAAAGATAATCGCCGATAACGTCCCCGCGCTGCTGGCAATGGTTTGGACGATATTATTTTCCTGAATCGTCGAATCGTTGAAAAACTTAAGCACCGCCATCGAAATGACTGCCGCCGGGATGGACGTGGCAAAGGTTATGCCAAGTTTCAGCCCCAGATAGACGTTGGCGGCGGTGAATAACACGGTCAACACCGCGCCCAAAATCACCGCACGGATCGTCAATTCGCGCATCTATTGTCCCTTCCTCACCCGATTATCGGGCGAGGATAACCGTCAGCGAGAGCGAATGAAAGCGCGTATATCGCGGGTCAGTGCCGCGCGATCCTCATCCCGGACATACATCATATGCCCGGCATCATAATAATGGAATTGAATGCGGTCGCGCGGGAAATCGGCGCGGTTGAGCGAATATTCTGCTGCGAAAAAGGGTGTGGCGAAATCATAATAGCCTTGTCCCACAAAGATGCGCAGACCACTGTTTTCGCGCAGCGCGCTCGAAATATAGGGGGCGACGTTCAAATAGCTGTCGCGACCATTGCCGAGCCGCCAGTCCCATCCGCGCACACCGCCGATGGTGACATAGTTGCGGTTGGGCCGATAATTCAGCGTTTCACGCGCATATTGGTTCATCGCGGCGGTATAGCCGCCGTCGATCCCGTAGAAGCTCGGGTCATTGTCCGGCTGTTCACCCGCCCGGTCAAAATCGACCCCGGTGTAGCGCGAATCGAGCCGCCCGACGGTCAACCCACGGTCACGCAGCAATTCCTTGTAGAAACGGCCCGGGGTGACGCGCAGGTCTGCACGTTCCAGATATTCCTCGCTAAGCCCGGTATAGTGCGACAATTGCGCACGCACCTGTGCGCGGGTCGTCGCGTCGAGCGCATTGCCCTGCAGCAGCGCGGGCAGATAGGTTTGCATCGCCCAGACCCGCGCCTCTGCTGCCAAATCAGCGGTGCCCGCCGGATGGCTGATTTTATTGTGATACATGGCAGTCACCGCCATCGACGGGATGTTGAGTGCAAAGCTCAATTCATTGCCCGGCGTCTCATCGCTGGCGCCAAAATCCAATATGGTGGAAATCAGGATGACGCCGTTCAGCGCGACATCATTATAGCTGGATTCTAATTCGTGGAGCACAGCGGCCGAACGGGTGGTGCCGTAACTTTCGCCACCGATAAACTTAGGCGCGTTCCAGCGGTTATGTTCGTCGAGCCATTGGCGGATAAATTGCGCAATCGACCGTGCGTCCTGCGTCACACCCCAATAGTCGTTGGCGTTGACCCCGGGCATGGCATAGCTGAAACCGGTGCCGACGGGATCGATAAAGACGATGTCGGTGACGTCGAGCAGGCTGTCGGGGTTGGCAATGATGGGATAGGGCGGGGCACCATCATCGCGCGCATCGCTGGGGATGGCGACGCGGACCGGGCCGAATGCGCCCATATGCAACCACAGGCTGCCCGACCCGGGGCCACCATTATACATGAAGGTCACCGGACGATTGGGGTCATTGCCATCCTTGATATAGGATGTGGAATAGATGGAGGCGCGGGGGCGACCATCCTCCCCATTCAGGAAAGTTTCGCCTGCGATGGCGGTATAGTTGACGGTCACGCCGCCAAAAACCCCACTGTGGCGGGTCGTCGAACGCTGCGGAGTCGGCGGGGCAGGCGGTGTGGCGCGTTCGCCACCCGCAGGGCTGGCCGCATTGGCCCCAGCAGCATTGGCACGATTTTCCTGCGCGTTGACGGGCGACAATGGCATGGCGGCGAGCGCGACCAAAGCGGCAAGGCTGGCCGCGCGGCGGGTGATGTGATGCATGTTCCTGCTCCCTGACGACTATATTTGTTTACGACGCACCTAGGCGAGAATTTTCGCCGCCGCAATATGGGGACAGAGAGAGCTGTTCGATTAGCGAAACAGGCTGCCCAATATGCCGCGCACCAGGCTGGCCCCGGCGCGCCCGGCAATTTGCCGACCGATGGAACTGGCCGCAGAACGGGCGGCGGATTGCACCAATTTTTCGGTCATGCTGGGCTTGGCTGCTTCGCGCGCAGCGACGCGTGCGGCGCGTTCCTGTTCGCGCGTCGTTGCGGCTTCGGTGCGCAATCGCTCACGTTCAGCCTGTGCCTGCGCGCGCGCATCGACCTTGGCCTGGGCAGCGGCTGCCTTGGCTGCGTCATCAGCGGCGGATGCTTCGGCGGCAGCGGCGCTGGCGGCGGTGGCCTTGGCAGCGAGCAATTCTTCGGCTGATTCGCGGTCAATGGCGACGTCATATTTGTCGCCGACAACATCGGTGGTCAGCATGATGCCGCGTTCCTGCGGCGTGATCGGGCCGACGCGGCTCGCCGGTGCCTTGATCAAGGTGCGCTGGACAATCGATGGCGAACCATCGCCTTGCAACAGCGAAACCAACGCCTCACCGATTTTCAGCTCGGTTATCGCGCTGGCGACATCTATGTCGGGGTTGGGCCGAAATGTGTCCGCCGCCGCCTTTACCGCCGCCTGATCGCGCGGGGTGAAGGCGTTTAATTTATGCTGGATGCGGTTGTTGAGCTGTGCCGCCACCGTATCGGGAATATCAATCGGGTTCTGGGTGATGAAATATACCCCGACGCCCTTTGACCGGATGAGGCGGACAACTTGTTCGATTTTTTCAACTAGCGCGCCTGGCGCGTCGGTAAACAGCAAATGCGCTTCGTCAAAAAAGAAGACCAGCTTGGGCTTGTCTGGATCACCGATTTCGGGAAGCTGTTCGAAAAGTTCGGACAGCAGCCACAACAGAAAGGTCGAATAAAGCTTGGGGCTGGCCATTAATTTGTCGGCGGATAGGATGTTGACGATGCCGCGTCCCGCATCATCCAGCTTGATGAAGTCGTTGAGGTCGAGCGCGGGTTCGCCAAAGAAATGTTCGCCCCCTTGGGTGCGCAATTGCAGCAGCGCGCGCTGGATCGAACCGACCGACTGTTTGGACACATTGCCGTATGTGACGGTCAATTCATCTGCACGCGTTGCGATATCGACCAGCATCGCCTGTAAGTCATCGAGGTCGAGCAGCAGCATCGATTCCTTGTCGGCAAGGTGAAAGGCGATGGTCAAAACGCCTTCCTGCACCTCGTTCAAATCCATCAGTCGGGCGAGCAGCAACGGTCCCATTTCGGAAACCGTGGTGCGGATGGGGTGCCCCTGTTCGCCGAACAAGTCCCAGAATGTGACGGGATTATCCTTGTAAGCCCAGTCGCTCTGGCTGATTTCAGCGGCACGTGCGGCGAAAATCTCGTGCAATTTGCCGGTGGGGGAACCCGCCATTGCCATCCCCGACAAATCGCCCTTTACATCGGCGACAAAGACGGGGACGCCATTGGCCGAAAACCCCTCTACCAACCCTTGCAGGGTCACGGTTTTGCCGGTGCCGGTTGCGCCTGCGATCAGCCCGTGGCGGTTGGCGCGGCGCAGGTTGAGCGCTTGCGGCAGTTCCCCTGCCTTGCCGACAAAAATTTCACCATCGCTCATCTGTCTAGCTCCATCGCCGCAAAAATATGGGGCGAGCCACAAGGTTGCGGCTCGCCCCCATTCCCTATCGTCCGGCCCGGTCAAATCAAGCCGCCCGAGAGTCTAATTCAGCCGAACTTTTACTGCCCGAATACCAAGGGCACGTATTGCGGGCGTAACCCGCGCCGCAACACCTGCACCAAAATGGCCGAGCGACCCTGACGCTTTGCATCGGCAATCGCGGCGGCAAGATCGGCATTATTGGCAACGGCACGGCCATTGGCGTTCAAAATCACGTCACCGCGCCGCAATTGTTTTTGTGCGGCATCCGAAGATGGCGAAACGGCAGCAATAACGACTCCGGCGGTATCGCTATCTACGCCGATCTGACGCGCGATTTCGGCGGTCAGATTCTGCGTGATCAGCCCCAATTCGGTGCGAATGGCTTGATCGGGGCCATTGGCAGGTGCCTCAGGCTGATCGCCGAACTGTTGCTGCGCCTCTGGGTCGAACTGCTGTTCGGTCAATTGTTCAGCGGTGGGACGAGTGGCTAGCGTCACCGTCACCGACATACGGCGACCTTCGCGCAGCAAGTCGACGGGCACGCGCGCGCCCGGCGCCAGATTGGCGATGATGTAGGACAGATTATTGTCCGGTGTCACATCCTGCCCGTTGACGCGCAGCACGACATCGCCCGCTTTGATGCCAGCGCGCGCGGCGGCGCCATCCGGCACAACGCGGTTGATAAACTCACCATGGTTGCGGTCGATGCCCAGTGAACTGGCAAGGTCTTCGTCAAGCGGGCGGCGCTCAATGCCGAAATAGCCGCGCTGGATGGTTTGCCCCGAAACCAGTTGACGGACAATCGGTTCGGCAACTTCGGCTGGAATGGCAAAGCCCAGCCCGATATTCCCCCCATTGGGTGAAATAATGGCCGAATTAATGCCGATAACCCGGCCCGACATATCAAACATCGGTCCGCCGCTATTGCCCTGATTGATGGCGGCATCGGTCTGGATATAGCGGTCAAACGCGCCGCCAGTGCCCGCGCCACCCGGGCCGACATTTCGGTATAGCGCCGAAATAATCCCCGATGTTACGGTGCCGCCGAAACCCAGCGGATTACCGATAGCGATTACCCAGTCGCCGACGCGCGAATGGGTCGAATCGCCAAAGGCGACGTGCGGCAGATTGCGCCCATCAATCTTCAGCACGGCAAGGTCGCTGTCCGCATCGCGCCCGACCACGGTTGCTACATATTCGGTGCGATCGGGCATGGTGACGGTGATTTGTTCAACCACCGCATTGGGTGCGCCCGGCGACACCACATGATTATTGGTGACGATATAGCCATCGGCTGAAATGATGAAGCCGGAACCGAGCGACTGCCCGCGCCGCGTTTGAGGCTGACCATCACCGCGCTGGCCGAACAAGCCTTCAAAAGGCGTTCCGGCAAAAGGGTTGGCCGAAACGGGCACGCGCTGCCGGGTGGAGATATTGACCACGGCTGGCTGCAATTGTGCGGTAAGGTCGGCAAAGCTGACGGGTGCCCCGGCGCGCGGCACGATTGGGGTGGCGCTGGCAGGGGCGGTTGCCGCCGTATCATCGCGCACTTGGGCGGTGGCTGGGCCTTGCGAGACAAAGGCGAGCGCTGTGCCACCAAGCAGCAGCGCGGGAATAAGGGCCTTGGATTGTAACACCG
>CAUJJQ010000012.1 GCA_963205285.1 Pseudomonadota bacterium
CGGATGGTGTCGCCGATGCCAAACCACAGCAGGTTGCCGATGCCGATCGCCGATTTGACGGTGCCGCCGATCAGCCCGCCCGCCTCTGTAATGCCCAGGTGCAACGGGCAATCGACCGCTTCGGCCAATTGTTGATAGGCAGCGACCGCCAGAAAAACGTCGCTCGCCTTTACCGCCACCTTATATTCGTGGAAATCATGGTCTTGCAGCAGCTTGATATGGTCGAGTGCGCTTTCGACCAGCGCCTCGGGGCAGGGTTCGCCATATTTTTCGAGCAAATCGCGTTCGAGCGACCCGGCGTTGACCCCAATGCGAATGGCACAACCATTGGCCTTGGCCGCGCGCACCACTTCGGCGACGCGTTCGCTCGACCCGATATTGCCGGGGTTGATGCGCAGGCAGGCTGCGCCCGCGTCCGCCGCTTCCAGCGCGCGTTTGTAATGAAAATGAATGTCCGCAACCAATGGCACGCTCGCCGCGCGCGCGATGGTACGAAAAGCGGCGGTCGCATCCTCAGTTGGGCAGGAAACGCGGATGATGTCCGCGCCCGCTTCTTCGCAGCGGCGGATCTGGTCGATGGTTGCCGTCGCATCCTCGGTCGGGGTGTTGGTCATCGTCTGGACGCTGATCGGTGCGTTGCCGCCGACCGGCAGATTGCCGACCATGATCTGGCGCGATGGTCGCCGTATGATGTCGCGCCACGGGCGAATGGACATTATCTTCTCCGATTTTGGGCGGCTTATCGGCCTTCCCGCGTCGGTGCGCAACCATTTGCGGGACAAAATGCCAACAGCATTTTTGCTATTGTGCAACGCAACATATTTCGCCACCATGGGTGCAGCAAACACTCGCCCCGAAGCAAAGAGGGTGGGACTTGCGCAGGCGGGACGTTTTCGCAACGCTCAAATATCAGGAGCAATTTTATGCGTACGTCCATTTATTCCCTCGTGCCGCTTTTGGCATTGGCCAGTCCGGCCATGGCCCAAGATGCCGCAGATCCGCCGTCCGATGTGACGATCAGCGGCAATGTAGCGTTGGTCAGCGACTATCGTTTTCGCGGGGTAAGTCAGAGCGATAACCGGCCAGCCATCCAAGCCAGTTTGACGGTTAAACATGCCAACGGCCTGTATGCCGGGGTGTGGGGGTCGAACATTGATGCCGATTCAATTGGCTATGGCTCGGCGGAAATCGATCTTTATGGTGGCTGGTCGGGCGAAATATCATCCGGACTGACTGCCGATGTCGGCATGCTATATTACCTCTACCCCGATGCACCAGGTGGCATTTCGAGCGACAGCTTTGAGGCCTATGCCTCCCTATCCGGCAGTTTGGGGCCAGCGGCGGTAAAGCTTGGCACCAATTACACTTGGGGGCAGGCAGCGACCGGTCAGCGCGATAACATCTATGTCTATAGCGACCTTAGCGTCGGTGTGCCCAACACGCCGGTGACGCTGGTTGCGCATTATGGCTATAGCGACGGGGCTTATGGCAGCGCGCTCAACGCGGCGGGTGGCCGCCTGTTCGACGATGGTTACAGCGACTGGTCACTGGGCGCGGATTATGTGGCCGGGCCGGTCACTTTTGGCCTGCGTTACATCGACAATGACCTGCCACGCGTCGCGCTGGGTACCAGCCACAACCTCGCAAAAGCGACGGTCATGGGGTCGGTGACATTTAACTTCTAGCGCCAGCGCAGATTGTCGCGCGATAATTCGGCAACAGAGCGCGCGCCCATCAGCTTCATGTCGCGCACCAGTTCGGCATGGAGCAAGTGGAGCGCGCGTTCGACCCCCGCCTCACCCGCTGCGGCGAGCGCATAGAGGTAAAGCCGCCCACCCGAACATGCCTTGGCCCCGACGCTCAGTGCCTTTAAAATGTGGCTGCCCCGGGTGATGCCGCCGTCGCAAATCACGTCAATCTTGTCGCCCACGGCATCGACAATTTCGGCCAGCGCATCAAATGGCGCGCGGCTGCCATCCAACTGCCGCCCACCATGGTTGGACACCATGATCGCGCTCGCCCCGATATCGACGGCGCGGCGCGCATCTTCGAGAGCCATCACGCCCTTTAAGCAAAAATGCCCACCCCAATGTTTGGCGATGGATTCGGCGCGTTTCCAGTCGAGGCTTTGGTCAAGCATGGTGGTGAAATAATCGGCGACCGATGCGGGCACCGATGATCCGGCGGTGACATAGGCCTCCAAATTGGGCAGCGAAAATCGTTCGCGCAGCAGATAATCGAGCGTCCAGCGCGGCTTTGTCGCATAGGATAGCATCGATGATGGGGTGAGGCGCGGCGGGGAAGTAAAGCCCGAACGCAGGCAGCGTTCGCGGTTGCCGCCGACAATCGTATCGACGGTCAGCGCCACCACATCCATGCCCGCATCCTTTGCCGCATCGATCATCGCGCGGTTCAGCCCCTCATCCTTATGGACATAGAGCTGGAACATTTTGGGAGCGTTGGACAGCGCGGCAAATTCGGCGATTGACACCGTTGCCAGACTGGAAAGCCCCGCCATCGTGCCAAATTTGGCCGCCGCGCGCGCCACCGCGCGCTCACCCTGCCAATGGAACAGCCGCTGCAAGGCGGTGGGGGACAGGAACAAAGGCATGGCGAGCCTTCGCCCGAAAATTTCCACCGACATGTCGATGTCGGCGACGCCCGCCAGAACGCGCGGCACCAGATCGCAATCGTCAAATGCGGCGCGGTTGCGTTGGCGTGTCCGCTCATCATCCGCCGCACCATCGATATAATCGAACACCGGCCAGGGCAGGCGGCGCTTTGCCAGCGCGCGAAAATCGTCGATATTATGGACGCGGGACAGCGCGTTCACAGCATCGCCTGTTTTTCTTCGGCCAGCCGGTCCAGTTCGGCGCGGCTCAATTTCTTGGCGGCGCTTTTCAATTGCCCGCAGGCGGCCATGATGTCGCGCCCGCGCGGGGTGCGGATGGGTGCGCTGATCCCCCCTTCGAACACAATGTTGGAAAAACGGCGGAGGCGCGCATCATCCGAACAGGCATAGGGCGCGCCCGGCCACGGGTTAAAGGGGATGAGGTTGACCTTGGCCGGCAGGCGATATTGTTTGAGCAAACGCACCAGTTCGCGCGCGTCATCATCGCTGTCATTCTTGCCGGCCAGCATGACATATTCAAAGGTGATCCGCCGCGCATTATTGGCGCCGGGGTAAGCGGCGCAGGCTTCGAGCAGCGATTCCAGGTCATATTTGCGGTTAACGGGGACAATCTCGTCCCGGATTTCCTTGGTCACCGCGTGCAGCGAAACCGCGAGGTTGACGCCGATTTCCGCGCCCGCCCGCGCCATCATCGGCACCACTCCGCTGGTGGAAAGCGTGATCCGCCGTTTGGACAGCGCCAGCCCGTCACCATCCATGACAATCTGCATCGCCCGTTTGACATTGTCGAAATTATAGAGCGGTTCGCCCATGC
>CAUJJQ010000013.1 GCA_963205285.1 Pseudomonadota bacterium
CCGCCTGCGCGTTCCGCCATGTTGATGACAGCATCGGGCAAAAGCCGCGCCACCGCCCCGGTTTTGAGGTAGCCGCAGGTCAGCGGATAGCTGAACAAGCGGTGTTCGACCAGTTCCAGCCCCGCCGCCGCGCTCAGGCTGCGCATCTCATCTTCGTGGAGCAGGAATATATGCCCGTCGGCATCGGGCTTGAACTGCTGCCCTTCGAACACCGACGGGTCATCAAAATCGGAAAAACGCGGCAGATTATTCATCAGATAGCCGCCATTGGGGGTCGAAACGACGATATGCCCGCCCGGTTTGACGAGGCGGCTGATCGCCTCCAAAAATTGATCGGGGTGGGCGACATGTTCGATGACTTCAAGCGCGAGGACAAGGTCATAGGTGTCCGACAGCGCATCCGCGCGTTCCAAAATATTGCCCGAAACATAGTCTATCTGCGCATGTTCGGGGGCCTTTAACGCCACATAATCCGCCAATTCCCCGCGAAAATCATTCCATGTGACGCAATGTCCCATCGCCGCCATAGCATTGGTGAAATTGCCCGCCGCTGCCGCAATGTCGAGGATGCGGCCCGGCACGGGCGCAAAGCGCGCTACAGCATCCAGAACATGCGTACGCCGGTTTTTATACATGCGCGCATAGCCATGGCGCGGGTCTTCGCCCCAGATTTCGAGCCGGTCGAACCGATGCGAATATTGCCAGCTTTCCGGCCAGCTTGCATCCAGCGGCAGTGCAGCCATCACCCTTCCCCCCTGACCATCATCGCGCTTGCCCTAGCGTATCAAGCCGCGCGCGCAAGCGCACCGCCAAGTCACGGCTGCCCGCTAGGCTCAAGTGGTTGTTGTCGCGCCACAGGACGATATTGTCCCGCACCGCCGGACAGCGCGCCCTATCGCAATATCCATCGATCAGCGACAATATCTGCACTTGCGGGTGGCGCGCACGCAGCCGCGCCAGCGCGGCCAGCATATCACCCTGTTGCCGCTCAGCCTCAGCACGCGAAATATCGCATTGCGCCGCATCCCGGCGACCCAGACATTCAGGAACATTGTGCGCAAATTGCGGTGTGTCGACGATGATGGTCAGCGGCAGGCGCCATGCGGCGCTGGCCCGCGCCCAATCCTCCCACCCCGCATCGCGCGCCGTTACCGCGCCGCCGCCTAGTCCCATCAGACTCGTCGGTTGTGCAATGCGCGGCCAGCGCGCGGCGAGGACGATGCCAGAAACAGCGCGCGCTCGCGCCAATTGCGCTGCCTCTGCGCGCACCGCCGTCAGATAAGCGGCGCAATCGCTGCTCAAATCCGCCGACCACAGGCGTCCAATGACATTGGCCGGGCCGTCAATCGGGCGACAGCCGCCGCGTGTGCGCGGCAAAACGCCCTTCGACCTTGCCCTGCCCCATGCGTCAAACATGCCGAGCAAATGATAAGCGTGGGAATCGCCCACGAGCAACAGCGGCCGCACGTCGGCCCTATTGCCAATTATGCATCGCTCTACCGGAGCCAGCCCGACAAAATGCGCCTGATAATTGGCGCATGGCGCGGGCCAATTGGGCAGGTTGCCATCGCGCCCTGCCCGTATCGCCTGAAGCTGCGGCGATGCGGCGAGCGCCAGTTTCGCGCCCTGCCATGTGCCCATTGCCCCCGCCATCACCAACGCCAGCGCCGCCGCCCCCGCGGCAAGCGAACGGGCCTGCCCGCGCACCCAGCCCCATTTTTGCTGGCGGATCGGCGTTTCGACGATGTGGTAACTCAGCGATGCGAGCGCAATTGCCACCGCCACCGCGCCCCAAATTGCGACGGGCGGCGCTTGCCCAAGATAATGACCGCGCACCAGTGCGAGCAGCGGCCAGTGCCAGAGGTAGAGGCCATAGCTGAGCTTACCCAAATAGGTCATCGGCGCAGTGGCAAGCACCCGGCTGCCCCAGCCATCGCCATCGACCATCCCGCCCCAGATGACCGCACCCGCGCCCAAAACCGGCAGCAGCGCCCAAAAATCGGGAAAGGGGCGATTACCATCGATGGCGAAAAAACCGACCAGCATCGCGGCCAGCCCCAATGGGGTGAGCAGGCGCGTCCACCGACCCCGCAAACGGGCCAGCGGCACAACCGCAATCAGCGCGCCAAGCGCAAATTCCCATGCCCTGAGCGGCATGAAATAAAATCCGACCGGCGCGCGCCAGTGGATAACCCATTGCGCCAAGCCAAAACTGACCAGCAATGTCGCGCAAAATACCCCAATATATAGCCGATTAACCCCCAACCCCCAGCGCTTGGCCAGCCACATGATTCCCCAGATGAGGAGCGGCCAGACAAGGTAAAATTGCTCCTCCACCGCCAGCGTCCAAGTGTGGAGCAGCGGATAGACCTCAGCCTCCGGCGCGAAATAGCCAGATGGTTGAAACATATAGAAAAAATTGGCAACAAAACCCATCGCGGCGAGGGCGCTTTTGGCAAAATCCTGCCGTGTGCCATCGGCAGGCAGCAGCCAGATCGACGCCAGTGTCACCGCCACCAGCATCAACACCAGCGCCGGAAATAGCCGCCGGACCCGCCGCGCATAAAAATTGCCGATTGAAATGCGGCCCTTTGCCGCCGCCTCCTCCACCAACAGGCCGGTGATGAGGAAACCCGATATGACAAAGAATATATCAACGCCGGTAAAGCCGCCCGACAGCGACGACACCCCAGCGTGGAACAATACCACCGAACCCACCGCGATGGCGCGCAGCCCATCTATATCGCGGCGATAGCCCTGCATTTAGGCGTTGTTTTCACGCCGGATCAGCACATCACCCAGCACCAATACGTCCATCTTGGTGCGCAAGAAGCAGTCGAGCGCTTCCTTTGGGCGGCAGACGACCGGTTCATTTTCGTTGAAGCTGGTGTTCAAAACCATCGGCACGCCGGTCTGTTCGCGAAACGCCTCTATCAACGCGGCATAGCGCGCGTTGGTCGCCGCATCGACAGTTTGCAACCGCCCTGACCCATCAACATGGGTGACCGCAGGGATTTGCGCGCGTTTTTCTTCGCGGATCTGGAAAACCTGCATCATAAAGGGGACATCATCCACCTCCTCAAACCATTCGCCGGTATGTTCCTTGAGGATAGAGGGCGCAAAGGGGCGGAAACTTTCGCGCCGCTTGATTTTAAGGTTCAATATATCCTTCATATCGGCGCGGCGCGGGTCACCGATGATCGAACGATTGCCCAACGCACGCGGGCCCCATTCCATCGCGCCCTGAAACCAGCCAATCACCTTGCCATCGGCCACCGCGCTGGCGGTTTCGCGCGCCAGACTTGCCACATCATCATGGCGCGTGACGCAGCACCCCGCGGCATCAAGCGCCGATTTTTCGGCGCTGAGCAACGCGTCAATTTCCGCCGCATCGGCCGCTGGCCCCCAATATGCATGGTCCATGACGAACTGGCGCGCGCCCCCTTCGCGGTGCCAGACGGCAAAGGCAGCGCCAATCGCGCCGCCCGCATCCCCCGCCGCCGACTGAACATAGACGTGGGTGTAGGGGGTTTCGCGCCGCACCTTGCCATTGGCGACGCTGTTCGCGCCGCATCCCCCGGCGATGGTCACCGCGTCAAGCTGATGCTTGTCGTGCAGGCGGCACAGCAAATGGAAGAAAGCTTCTTCGTACATGCGCTGAGCAGAACGCGCCAAGTCCTTGTGATATTGCGTTAATTCATCCGCCTTACCCCGACGCGGGCCGAGCAATGCTTCGAGCGCGGGGGAGAATAGGTCACCGACCACCGGCGAACCATCTTCCCAGCTATAGGCGACACCCTCTTTGTGGTGGCGGAAAAATTTGGTGTCGAGCTTGAAGCCGCCATCATCCTCCAGCTTGACGATCTGGCGCATCGCATCCAGCGCGACGGGGCTGCCATAAGGGGCAAGCCCCATCACCTTATATTCGTCACCATAGTGCGGAAAACCCAGATATTGGGTGATCGCCTGATAAAATATGCCCAGCGAATGGGGGAAATAGACGCGACCCTCGACATCGATATCGCTGCCCTGCCCCAGCCCCCACGCCGCGCTCGAAAAATCGCCAAAACCATCGACCGAAACGACGCTCGCCGACTTGAACGGCGACACATGAAAGGCGGACGACAGGTGGGCGATATGATGTTCCACCGCCTCAAAACGGCCGTGATAAGGCTGATCGGGAAAGGCTTCGGACAGATATTCACCGATTGCCTTGCGCTTACCACGGTTCGCCAGCCGGTCGGCAATCAGTTTCAGGCTCGGCCGATGCTGGATGGTATAGAGCAATTTGCGCGGCAGATGCGCCTTGCTGTCCTGATTGGTGGCGATGACATCGACGTCGGACAATTTCAGTCCCGCCGCCTCCAGACACCATGCAATCGATTGGCTGGGGAAACCGGCCCAATGTTTCAGGCGGCGAAACCGCTCCTCCTCCGCAGCGGCGATCAAAACGCCATCGCGCACCAGACATGCCGATGAATCGCCGTGAAAGGCGTTAAGGCCAAGGATGATCATGGGGGGGATTTTCCTCTTATTTTTTACGGATATTTGCCTGCCCCCATGCCCTTAGCAGAGCTTTGGGGTCAATGGTTAATAGGGGCTAATCGGGGCTAATTGGCGAAAATACGCCTTTGCAGCCAGCGGCGGATGGCATCTGTATTGCGTTCGAACAGCCGCCAGATGCAGGCCGCGTAAAACAACGCAAATATCGTCGCTGTAACCAGCCAACTGAGCCCCGTCGCATCGGGGGCGAACTGGCGCGGCAGGAAGAGGAGGCTGGCCATCAAAAACAGCAGCGGAAAATGGACGACGTAGAGGGTGTAGGATATTTCGGAGAGCGCCTTGGCCAATTTGCCGTACAGCGTGCCAAAACCGCCGAGCCGCGCCAGTCCGGGCAGCCACAAAGCGGTGATGATGCCCAGCAATATATCGCCCATCAGCCCTGGGTGGCTGCGTGACCACGCCATGCCGACGAGTAGCAACGCCAGACCAGTCGCGCTCCATATCGCGGCGCGGCGCTGGCTTGCGCCGGCAAAATCGCGCAAGGGCCAGACCAACGCACCTGCCAGCCAGATGAGGCCGAGCAGCAGCATGTCATGCGGCATGAGGAGCGCGAGGAGGATGGCAGCAATGCCCGCCGCCAGCCGCCCGCCCAACTGCCCGCCAAAAGACGCGCGCCAGCCCGTCCGGCCAAAGGCAGCGAGCGCCATTGCGGGAAAGAGGAGGTAATAGAAAAATTCGTTCGCAAGACTCCACAACGGGCCATTGCTGCCAAATGTCGGCACAAATATCGTTTGTAGAAACAATATATTGCCGGCCAATGTTGCAATACCTAGGTCAATGCCGCGCGCCGCATCCGGTCCGCTCGACAATATGCCCCACAGGCTGCCGTCATAGCCCGGCCCCTGCAATATATCGCGCCCCAGCCAGTCCCACAGCGCGCCGAGCGCCAGCGCGGGGAGCAGCACCGTCCACAGCCGGGTGAGGCGGCGGAGGAGATAATCGCCCGCGCGAAATTGCCCGGTTCGGATGCGCTGAAACGCCGAACCGCCGACCAAAAAGCCCGACAGCGCAAAAAACAGCACCACCGCCTGATGGCCAAGTCCGGTCAGGAAATAGAGCGCCTTGGTCACCACATCGGGCGATGCCAGCGCGGCATAATCCACCCAGAGCAGCCCCCGAATATGGCCAACGCAGACCAGCAAGGCCGCCAGCCCGCGCAGCATGTCAATATGGTCAAAGCGGGGGGACGGGGCGGCGGGCGTTAGCATGGGTCATGCGCTTATGGCCGCGCATGGCCGGATGCAAGCGATGGGCGGGAAATCCTTGCAATTGTGCCCCGGCGAAAGCAGCGGCCAAACCCCACCACAGGTCATTCCGGCGAAGGTCGGAATCCATCAACCCCTCCACCACCGCTGCGCGGCGATCCCCCGTCCTCGTATTGGGGGGGAATAATCCCCTCAACCCATAAGATTGTTTTCACCAAAACATGCTATGCCGCCACCATGTCTGAAGCAAACGTCACTGCCCCCAAGCAAAAAATATGCATTATTTTCGGCACCCGTCCCGAAGCGATTAAAATGTTCCCGCTCGTCCATGCCTTGCGCGAAATGCCCGGGTTGGAAACGCGCGTTGCGGTGACCGCGCAGCACCGCGACCTTCTCGACCAAGTGCTCGATATTGCGGGGATTACGCCCGACATCGACCTCGACCTGATGACGGCAGGGCAGAGTTTGGACGAACTGTCGGCACGGATTTTGACTCAATTGGGCGCGGCATTGGACGCTGAAAAGCCCGACCGGGTGGTGGT
>CAUJJQ010000014.1 GCA_963205285.1 Pseudomonadota bacterium
ACGCTGACCAAGGAAATGTTCCTCAACCACCTATATGGCGGAATGGACGAACCAGAGCTAAAGATTATCGACGTTTTCATCTGCAAATTGCGCAAGAAATTGTCGCTGGCTTGCGGTGGGGAAAATTACATCGAAACCGTCTGGGGTCGTGGCTATGTGCTGCGCGACATGGACGAAGATGGCGCAAACGGCGAAGCCCGCGACGTCGCCTGACCGTGATATGATATACAAGAGGGGGCTGGGGCTTTTGCTCCGGCCCTCTTTCTTTGGGTTAGTGGATGAAATTATGCCCTAATCGCCCGTCCAGCCGCTCGACCCATGGATGATCTGATCACGGTGGCTGCGCTGAAAGCCGCAGCGTGACGCCGTCGCCTTGTGCTGGAGCGCCACAAAACCCAATTGCGCATCGCGCGGCGTGATACCGCCGCCGCTTGCCACACGCACTTGCAGGCTTTGTGGGTCAATCGGCTCGTCGAAATATAACCCAAAATTATCTTTGTTTACCCAGCGCACCACGGCGCAGCGCAAGGCACCACCGGGCAGATGCACGTCAACCCGTTCGCACGGGACAAGCTTAATCGCGCCGCGCGCACCAATGCCGTGCGGTGACACATTGCGCACAACGACTCGTTCTTGCGGCCCACCACCGCGCGATATTTCGACGGACAGCAGTTTGGACATACGTGTTTCGCGCGCCGTTGCATCGCGGTCTGCGCCGGGAGGTGACCAGTTCATCGTCATGGGCGGGAATTTGCGCCTCATCGGTAAATAATCCCTTGCCAACCCCGCCATTTTGGCAACCGCGCTACCGCGCAAATGTTTCATATTGTGACGAAAAATTGACGCAGCCTGCCGAAAATCCGGCGGCATATGCAGTTCCCTACAAGCGACTTTGGCAGAAATTGGCGCGTTTCGACTGGCAAAAAACTGGCACGGCTTTTGCCTATATCTTGGCATGGACATCGAAGATTTCGCATCAGATTTTTTTTCCGCGCG
This sequence comes from Pseudomonadota bacterium, assembly GCA_963205285.1. Taxonomy (GTDB): domain Bacteria; phylum Pseudomonadota; class Alphaproteobacteria; order Sphingomonadales; family Sphingomonadaceae; genus Sphingopyxis. The sequence goes on from CAUJJQ010000014.1 coordinate 997, forward strand.
CATGGCGCTGCACCAAAATTTGGTCGCCAAGGTGGCAAGAACCATCGGGCCACACAACCAAACTGCCGTTACGGAATATGGGGTTTTGGCTTTGATTGACGCGACAGCGCGTTGGCCGGCCCCGTTGACCGATGCGCAGGATATTGCTTTTGCCCGGCATGCCGCCGCGATGGTGCGCACCGCGATGATTGCCGCGATGCTTCAGGCGCGCGGCCGCCATGTCACCACCCGCCAGAGGTAAAGCACCACGAACACAATGGCCGATGCTATCACTACCGGCCCCAAATATTGGTCGAGCAGATCGGAAAAATGGAGTCCGAGGTAATAGCCGCCCGCAACCAGCACCGCATTCCAGCCCAATGTTCCGGCAAAAGTATATATGAGGAAACGCACATGTCCCATTTCGGCGAGGCCGGCGGGCAGCGATATCATCGTGCGTAAAAATGGCGACATGCGCAGGCCGAAAACCACCCAATGTCCATGGCGGCGCAAAAATGCGGCGGCGCGTTCGACATCCACCCAGTCGATGGTCAACCAACGACCAAAGCGTCGCACCCATGGTTCAAGCCGGGCCAGCCCCGGCCGTCTACCCAAGAGATACCAGGCATAGTTGCCTGCCGTGCTGCCGATGCTGCCCGCCAGCAATAGGGGGGCAAGCTGCATCTGCCCCTTTGCCATTGCGATGCCGCCCAGCCCCATGATGAGTTCGGACGGCACCGGCGGGAAAATATTTTCAACCACCATTAGGAACGCAATGCCCCAATAGCCGCCATTTGCGACGAGTTGGATGATCCATTCGGTCATCGTTGTCGAATATCAGGCGGTCATGGCTTGGCGTGCGGCGAGCCGCACACCAATTGCATCCCAGATCATCGCGGGGATGTTGCTGCCGTTAAAATTGTCGATGGCGACGATGCCGGTCGGCGATGTGACGTTGATTTCGGTCAGCCATTTCCCGCCGATAACGTCGATGCCGACGAACAACAGCCCGCGTTTTTTAAGTTCCGGGCCGAGCGCGGCGCAAATTTCCTGCTCTGTCACGCTCAATTCGGCCTGCTGAGCATAGCCGCCTGCGGCAAGGTTGGACCGTATTTCCCCCTTGCCCGGCATGCGGTTGATGGCGCCTGCAACCACGCCGTCCACCAGCACGATACGTTTGTCGCCGCCCGCCACTTCGGGCAGAAATGCCTGCACCATGTAGGGTTCGCGCCAGATTTTGCCGAATAATTCGGTGAGTGCGCCCAAATTGGACCCATCTGCATCGATGCGGAACACAGCCGCGCCTGCATTGCCATGCAGCGGTTTGACCACAATGTCGCCGTGGATCGCCTGAAACCGCCGCACTTCGGCGATGTCGCGCGTAATCAGCGTTGGCGGCATGAAACGCGCATAGTCGAGTACGAATAATTTTTCCGGCGCGTTGCGCACCTCACGCGGGTCATTGATGATCAGCGTTTCGTTGGCGACGCGTTCAAGCAGGTGCGTGGCGGTGATATAGCCAAGGTCAAAGGGCGGGTCTTGGCGCATCAAAATGACATCGACGTCCTCTACAAGGTCGATACGGATGGCATTGCCAAAGGTGAAATGCGCGCCTTCGCGCCGCTCAACATGGGTGACGGGATGGGCCA
>CAUJJQ010000015.1 GCA_963205285.1 Pseudomonadota bacterium
AGATAGAGGCAGGGCTGCCCGCGCTGGTACGCGCGGTGGCGCGCGAAGGGCACCCGGTCATCTGGTCGTGTGACCCGATGCACGGCAATGTCATCAAAACCAACAATGGCTATAAAACCCGGCCTTTTGAACGGATTTTGGCCGAAGTGCGCGGCTTTTTCGCCATCCACCGGGCGGAGGGGACGCACGCGGGCGGCGTCCACATCGAGATGACGGGGCAGAATGTCACCGAATGCACCGGCGGCGCGATTGACGTGACGCAGATGGATTTGGCCGATCGCTACCACACCCATTGCGACCCGCGTTTGAACGCGGCGCAAAGTCTGGAACTGGCGTTTCTGCTGGCCGAAATGCTCAATGCAGAAGTGAAAACCCGCGCCCGCAACGCGGCCTAATCTGTGCGCGCGGCAGGGCTGTTGTAAACGCTGGTGAGAAATTGTTTGGGGGGCAAAAAGCTCTCCCTGACGGCGTATAGGCGGGCGATGTTCAGCGCCTGTATTTGTTCCAGCGTCTTGCCTTCTGCCCGCGCGGCGCGCACCGTGTCGATGACCAAACTGCCGTCCGGCCCCCATAACAAAGTTGAATTGCCGCCCGCGCCCGATATGACCACCAAATTGGGCGCCAGGACATGCGGGGTCAGCGTCGCACTATCCGAATCATCCTGCGCATGGGCCAATGTTGGGGCCATGGTTGGTGACAGGCACATCGCCGCGATAAGTATCGCTAAATAGTGTAAAAGACGCATAAATACCCCCAACCACGCCTACAAATGCAAACGATAGCTAGGGTTGATTATTATTCTGTCAAATCGTCCCACGCATCTTTTAACTTGTCGAAAAAGCCGCGCGAACGGGGGCATTCTTCGCCGGTTTCGGTGGCGCGAAACGCTTCCAGCAATTCTTTTTGCTTGGCCGACATGCGGGTCGGGGTTTCGACATCAACCTCTATCACCAGATCGCCCGCGCCGCGCGCGTTGAGCACCGGCATCCCCGCACCGCGCAGCCGCAATTGCTTGCCCGACTGGATGCCCGGGGGAATGCGGAAAACATGTTCGCTGCGGTCCAGTCCCGGCACTTTCACTTCGCCGCCCAAGGCTGCGGTGGTGAAACTGATCGGCACATGGGTGAACAGGGTCGAACCTTCGCGCGAATAAACGGCATGTTTCTGCACGTGGAGGAAGATATATAAATCGCCCGGTGGTGCGCCGCGCGCGCCCGCTTCGCCTTCGCCGGACAGGCGGATGCGCGTGCCGTCATCGACGCCGGGCGGGATGGTGACGTTCAATGTCTTCTTGCGGTCAACCCGCCCCTGACCCTGACAATGGGTGCAAGGTTCGGAAATCACCTGCCCCGCGCCCATGCACGTCGGGCAGGTGCGTTCGACCATGAAGAAACCCTGCTGTGCGCGCACTTTGCCCGCACCATGGCATGATGGGCAGGCCGCAGCCGACGTGCCCGGTTTGGCCCCTGAACCGCTGCACGGGTCGCAACGGGCCGCAACCTCCACCTCTATGTCGGCATCCTTGCCGTGAAAGGCGTCGTCCAATGTGATGCCGAGGTCATAGCGTAAGTCTGCGCCGCGCGTGGGCGAGCGCCGCCCACCCGCTGCCGCGCCGCCGAATGCGCCGCCGAAAATGGTTTCGAAAATATCGCCGATGTCGCCAAAATCCGCGCCGCCGCCGCCAAAGCCATTTTGGCCATTGACCCCATCCTTGCCGAAACGGTCATAAGCGGCGCGTTTTTGCGGATCTTTCAGGCAGTCATAAGCTTCGTTGATCGCCTTGAACTTGCCTTCGCTGGTGTCGCAGCCGGGGTTTTTATCGGGGTGATATTGCATGGCAAGCTTGCGATAAGCGGCCTTAATCTCCCGATCATCGGCGCTGCGCGCGACGCCCAATAATTCATAATATTCTGCGTCCACGCTCAACTTCGCGTCCCCCGCCATGTCGTTATGGGGCCGCCCGCACCATCACCGGCGCGGGCGGCATTTATCCCGCATCAATCCTTTTTGTCGTCTTCGACTTCGGAAAATTCGGCATCAACGACATCATCATCGCCTGCCGGGGCTTCGCCGTCGGCCGCATCACCGCTGGCCTGTTCTTTCTCATAAATGGCCTGACCCAGCTTCATTGCGACATTGGCAAGCTCGGTCGCTTTGGCCTTCATCGCTTCGGCATCGCCGCCCTCGACCGCCGATTTCGCCTCGGCAATCGCGGCTTCGATTTCGGCCTTGAGCGCACCGTCCACCTTGTCCCCATGTTCGGCGATCTGGCGTTCGGTGGTGTGGATCAGGCTTTCGGCATTATTCTTTGCCTCTGCCGCGTCGCGGCGCACCTTATCCTCTTCGGCAAATTGTTCGGCATCCTTTACCATCTGCTCGATGTCGGCATCGGAAAGACCGCCCGACGCCTGAATACGGATCTGCTGTTCTTTGCCCGTGCCCTTGTCCTTGGCAGAGACGTTGACGATGCCGTTGGCGTCGATGTCAAAGGTCACTTCAATCTGCGGCACGCCGCGCGGTGCGGGCGGGATGCCGACAAGGTCAAACTGACCGAGCATCTTGTTATCCGCCGCCATTTCGCGTTCGCCCTGAGCGACGCGGATGGTCACCGCCTGCTGATTGTCATCGGCGGTCGAATAAACCTGGCTCTTCTTGGTCGGGATGGTGGTGTTGCGGTCGATCATCCGGGTGAAGACGCCGCCCAGCGTTTCGATGCCCAACGACAAGGGCGTCACGTCGAGCAGCAGCACATCCTTGACATCGCCCTGCAGCACGCCCGCCTGAATGGCAGCGCCCATTGCCACCACTTCATCGGGGTTGACGCCAGTGTGCGGTTCCTTGCCGAAAAATTCCTTCACCACTTCGCGCACGCGCGGCATACGGGTCATCCCGCCGACCAGCACAACTTCGTCGATGTCGCTGGCTTTCAGGCCCGCATCGCTCAGCGCCTTTTTCATCGGCGCTTTGGTGCGTTCGATCAGCGTTGCGACCATTTTTTCGAGGTCGGCGCGGGTCACCGTTTCGACGAGGTGGAGCGGCGTTGTCGCCCCCCCTTCCATCCGGGCGGTGATAAAGGGCAGGTTGATTTCGGTCTGCGCGGTCGAGGAAAGTTCGATCTTTGCCTTTTCCGCCGCCTCTTTCAGCCGTTGCAGCGCCAATTTGTCGGTGCGCAAATCCATCGATTCCTTGGCCTTGAAACGGTCGGCCAGCCATTCAACCAGCGTCGAGTCAAAATCTTCACCGCCAAGGAAAGTGTCGCCATTGGTCGATTTCACTTCAAAAACGCCATCCCCGATTTCGAGGATGGAAACGTCGAACGTGCCACCGCCAAGGTCATAAACGGCAATCGTCTTGCCATCCTGCTTGTCCAGCCCATAGGCGAGCGCGGCCGCCGTCGGCTCGTTGATGATGCGCAATACTTCAAGGCCTGCAATCTGCCCGGCATCCTTTGTCGCCTGACGTTGGGCATCGTTGAAATAGGCGGGAACGGTAATGACCGCTTGGCTGACGCTTTCACCCAGATAGGATTCGGCGGTTTCCTTCATTTTTTGGAGGATGAAGGCCGAAATTTGCGACGGGCTGTAATCTTCATCGCCCGCTTTTACCCACGCATCGCCATTCTTGCCCTTCACAATCGAATAGGGGACAAGTTCGGTATCTTTCTTGGTGACGGGGTCATCAAAACGACGCCCGATCAGCCGCTTGACCGCGAAAATCGTATTGTCGCCATTGGTCACAGCCTGACGCTTTGCCGGCTGACCGATCAACCGTTCGCCATCCTTGGCAAAGGCGACGACCGACGGCGTGGTGCGCGCGCCCTCTGCATTTTCGATAACCTTTGGCGTGCCGCCTTCCATCACCGAAACGCAGCTGTTGGTGGTGCCCAAATCGATACCGATGACTTTTGCCATTTTAGCCCTCTAATCAAATAATGTACCAAGGCTGCACCGCACGGGGCGCAACCGCTTGAGGCGGATATAGGAAGGCTTTTGGCTGCGACAAGCGGTTGGCATATGCGATGGATGCGATTATTTGCGTAAACCGACGCACCCGGGCCGATGCCGGGGCGCATGGGTAGAGGATGCCGAACATGCACCACCGCAATTTTCTTGTCGCCTTGCTGACCGTGCTGGCGGCGCTGTTTTTGGGCGCATGTTCGGGAGGAGCCACCCCCACCCATATCAGCGCGCAGGGGGCGAGCGTGCGCGTCAACCCCAATCCAGATGCGCCATGGGCGGCATATTTCACCCTGAAAGGCGGCGGCGAAACGCTGACCATCACCGGCGTTGCGGTGGATGGGGCGGCCCGCGCCGAATTGCATGAAAGCCAAATGACAGGGGGCGTTACCAATATGGCCGCGCTGTCGCGGATCAGCATAGCTGCGGGCGAAGATGTTATTTTCCGTCCCGGTGGCAAGCATGTCATGCTGTTTGGTGTAACGCCCGCTGCACGCGCCGCCGGGCAGATGACTTTGACGCTCAGCTTTGATGATGGTTCGACATTGCCGATCATCCTTGCCTTTGCACCGCAAGGTGCGGGTGCGGATGCGGCGGCACCCGTCCCGCCCACCGCACCCGTGCAGCCCATCGCACCCGTGCAGCCCGTGCAGACGAGCCAGCCTGTCCAGCCCGCGCCATCTGCTGCGCCCGCCAATCGTGCACAGCTCGAACGCGTCGCCCCCAGCGGCGGGCCGCTGAAGATGCAGATTGACCGGGATGGGACGGCGCATGAAGTTGAACCCGCGCACGATAATCACCAGCATTGATGGCGCATGCTGATTGTGATCGACTGTTAACGGCGGGGGAGGTGAAGCTTGCCCGCGCGATTTTTGGCGCTGCCATAAATTATGACGCTGTGCGCATTTGTCAGCGCAAATGGGCGTTTTTCCAATCACCGCGCACCGTCATGGCCCCGATGGGCAATATCCATTTTCACCCGGCGGCCAAATTTTACTGCGACGATTTTTCGGTCGCCAAGCCCAATATGCGCGCGTTGTTCGTCCATGAAATGGTGCATGTCTGGCAGGCGCAAACGCGCGGACGCTGGTTTCTGGTGCTGATGCGCTGGCCGTTTGATTTATACCGCTATGCGCTGAAACCGGGCTGGCGGCTCAAACAATATGGGCTGGAACAACAGGCCGAAATCGTCGCCCATTATTATCTGCTCTCTATCGGCGAACGGGTGGCGGGTGCGCCGTCGCTGGAGTCCTATCGCGCGATCCTGCCCGAAGATTGGCCCGCGCACCAAATCCAATAGCTTGACGATTTGGTATCGCATGATACCAAAGGCGCGGGGGGAATATGCGGCGGCCAATGGCTCGCTTGGCCTCCCAAGCATAAGGGGCGGCCAAACCCGCGCCCCGCCGTTTGAGCAAAATCATGCAACTTTCTGACTATCAAATGTCCGCCGCGCGCGGCTTTTTGTCGCATTTTGAGCTGGCCGATATTGAATTGCCGAGCGAATTTGCTCCGCTGGAGGATGCGGCGGCCAATTTATCTGGCCTGATGTCATCTGGCCGGGTGCGCCATTGGCTGGACCAATTGCCCGACATTGACCTTGGCCAGTTCGCGGTGGAGGCAGATGAGGATGTGGTGCGCGCTGCGATGGTGCGGCTCAGCTTCCTTGTTCAGGCCTATGTATGGGGCGAAAGTGATGCGGCGCAAAGCCTGCCCGCAAACCTTGCCAAGCCGATGGTCGCGGTTGCGGACCGTTTGGGGCAGGCACCCTTGCTCCCTTATTCGGCCTATGTGCTCGACAATTGGACGCGGCTCGACCGCGAAGCGCCGGTCACCCTCGACAATATATATATGGTGCAGAATTTCATCGGCGGGGATGATGAAAATTGGTTCGTCATGGTTCATGTCGCGATTGAAGCGGCGGCGGGCCAAGCGTTGCAACTGGGCTGCGAAATTGTCGATTGCGCCAAAAATGGTGATGTCGCGGGGGCGACAGCACGGCTCGAAAAAATGGCTGACGTCTGGGTGGCAATCAACGCTGCTTTTGACCGTATGCCCGAACGCTGCGACCCCTATATCTACTACCACCGCGTGCGCCCCTATATCCACGGCTGGGCGAATAACCCGGCGCTGCCCGATGGCCTCGTCTATCAGGGCGTTGATCGTTTCGGTGGCAAGGGACAGGCGTTTCGCGGCCAGACCGGTTCGCAATCCTCCATCGTGCCCGCGATGGATGCGCTGTTCGGGGTGGACCATAGCGCCGACCCGCTGCGCGCATTCCTCGACGAATTGCACCAATATCGCCCCGTGGCCCACCGCCGCTTTATCGATGATTTGCGCGCCCAATCGACGCTGCGTCCCTTTGCGATTGCCGCCAATGACTGCGCGATCAAAGACGCGTTCAACGCGATTGTGGAGGCGGTGTCAC
>CAUJJQ010000016.1 GCA_963205285.1 Pseudomonadota bacterium
CATGTGCGCGGCGGTGGGCACGCGCTGATTTTGGCCGATGGGCTTTATTCGGCGGCACTGGAACATCGGGCGAGTGGTGATGCAACCGATGCCCCGGTGACCAGCCTGCTCACCCCGTTGCTTAGCCATTGGGGCTTGGAACTGGATGCACCCGATGGCCTGGTCGAACGCGGGACGGTGGTGCATATCGATGGTGAAAAATTGCACCTGTTCAGCCCGGGGCGCTTTCGGCTGACAGGCTCTGAGGGTGCATGTCGCCTCTTCGCCGATGGATATATCGCCGATTGTCGCATCGGGGCGGGGCGCGCGTTGCTGGTCAGTGATGCGGATATGGTCGATGCAGCGCTGTGGCGCGCGGGGGCAGGGGCGCTGGCCGAACGCAGCGGCAATGCACGCTGGCTGGCTGCGCGGCTTGCGGCATTGGGCGGTGCCCGCGCGGCAGACGCGCTGGCGCGGCCCATCTGGCGGCGCTGAGTTCCGCTTTCGAGTCGCAAAAGCTGCAAAATCCTATTTTCCTGATATTTCATAATCTTGCAGGATTCATGTCTGCGCGCGTGCGCCGACGTTGCGATGGTCTGTTCAGATGATCGTGGCACTTGCTGGCGCGTGGGGACGAATATAGGCATGAAAATGCCAGAATTCGGCGGAACAAAACACGAATTTCCGTAAAAATCCGTAAAATCCCCTTTCCACCCGCGTTTGGGGTGCTATGCAGGTGCTGGCGGAGGCTGGACTGAAGCTTTGACGATTCAAAAACAGGCTGCGGCGCGCGACAGGCGCGATTGCGGCGACGGGACGTCATTGCCCACGACCAACGCACCAATTTGGGGAGGGGTTGGCAAAGAAAATGGCGCAATTGGGGGTCTTTACTGGCGCGCGCCTCGTCAGCCCTGACAAATTGGGGCGCTTTACGCTGCCCGCCGTTTTGCGCAATTCGGTCCCTGGTGACCCTGCCAGCCGCGCCATATTCATCACCACCCACGAAAATGCCCCTTGCATGGTGGGCTCAGGCACCGACCGCATCGACCGCATTGGCGAACGACTCGACCGCGCCGAACAATTGGCCGCCGACCGGCGCGAACCCTTTGACCGCTTTGCCCTCAGCCGCCGCCTCTATGGCCCGGGCGAATCCTGCCCGATGGACAAGAGCGGGCGTTTCACCCTGTCCGAAACGCTTGGCGAAGTTGCCGAATTTGACGGCGATGTTTTCTTTCTGGGGGTCGGCGACTTTTTTGAAATGTGGGACCCTGCGCGCTTGGAGGCGCAGAGCGACCCCGCCTTTGACTATGCGAAGGCATATTTGCGCGCGGCGCGCCGTGTCAAAGCGCGGGAGGAAGCGAAGTGAGCGCTGCTGCCCCACATATCCCCGTCCTCCTCAGCGAAGTGGTGGTCGCGCTCGCCCCGATGGCCGGTGAGACCCATATCGACGGCACATTTGGCGCTGGCGGTTACAGCAGTGCGATTTTGGCGCGCGGTGCATCCGTCATCGCCATTGACCGCGATGGCGACGCCATATCCGAAGGGCAGGCGATGGTCGCGGCGCACGGCGGGCGACTGACCTTGGTGGAGGGGCGTTATTCGACGCTCGACGCCATTGCGGCGGCGGCGGGCGCGGACAAGGTCGATGGTGTCACACTCGACATTGGTGTTTCCTCTATGCAGATCGACCGGGCAGAGCGCGGGTTTTCCTTTGCCGCCGACGGCCCGCTGTCCATGGCGATGGAAAGGGGCGGGGCCAATGCCGCCGACTGGATTAACAGTGCCGATGAAGGCGAAATTGCCGACGTCCTCTTTCAGTATGGGGAGGAGCGCCAGTCGCGCCGTGTTGCCCGCGCTATTGTTGCGGCGCGACCATTAACCCGCACGGGGGAACTGGCAGCGGTGGTGCGCCGCGCGCTTGGCCACCGGCCCGGTGCGCCTAAAGACCCTGCAACGCGCAGTTTTCAGGCCATTCGCATCCATGTGAACGATGAATTGGGCGAATTGGAGCGTGGGCTGGCAGCGGCGGAACATGTGCTGCGCCCCGGCGGGCGGCTGGCGGTGGTTGCCTTCCACAGTTTGGAAGACCGGATCGTCAAAAATTTCCTGCGCGTGCGTAGCGGCGGCACGGCGCAATCGTCGCGCCATTTGCCCGTCCGCCATGCGGGGCCGCCGCCCAGTTTTCGGAGCGTTGCCCGCGCGGTGCGTGCGGGCGCGGCGGAATTGGTCGCCAACCCGCGTGCGCGTTCGGCGGTGCTGCGCGCGGCGGTGCGCACCGATGCGCCCGCTTGGGAGAGTGCGGTTGGCACTGGTTTTGAAAAATTGGGGAGGGTAAGTCGATGATGTTCGCAGCGCGCAAATTGCAGGGTCTGAGCGCTATCGTGCTGCTGACCATCGCAGCGCTCGTCACCTATTCGATCAGCCTGCCCGTTTCATCGACGCGCAGTGAATTGCAGCGGGTGCGTACGCAAGTGGCACAACTGCGCGAAGAAAACCGGATGATCGAAGGGGATATCGCGGTGCTGTCCACCGCCGATCAACTCGAGCATTGGAATGGTGAATTGTTCGGCTATGCCCCGCCCGGCCCGGCCCAATATCTGCGTTCCGAGCGTGCGCTGGCCAACCTCGATAATTTGGAAGTGCCAAGCGGGGTGCAGCCCCAGGCACCAATCATGGTTGCGGTCAACGAAGTGCCCGCCAGCGCTGCGCGCGCGACAGATGATGCTGATGCGACGGAGGATGCGCCAGCGCCGCGCGCCGAACAGGTTGCCGTTACCGCCAGCGTCGTTGGCGATATGCGTCGCACTGTGGCGCTCGCCAGCCCTGCTATCCCCGCGCTGCGTCGTTAAGGGGCGACGGCGATGGCAACCTTCCTTGTCCCATCCCCCGGGCAGCAGGGCCATTGGGTGCCGCAAGCGGTGTCGCATTCGATTGCGCAGGGTGTTTCGCAGCCCCAGCCGATGCGTCGCGCCGAAAGCCGCCAGCGATTTGCGCTGCTGGCCGACCGGCGGATAGGCATAATCTTGGCGGTGCTGGTCGGCATCACCATCATCCTGCTGTTGCGCATCGGGCAAGTGTTCGTCACCGGCCTGTTTGAAACGCCCGCTGCCTCGATGGGTTCGGTGATGAACCGAGCGGATATTGTCGACCGCAATGGTGTGCCGCTGGCGCGCACCATCCCCGTCCATTCGATCCGCGTTGTGCCATCGCGCCTGATGCATGACCGACACTGGTTGGCCCAGCAATTGGCGCGAATTTTCCCGGACAGCGACGCGGCGAGTTTTTATCGCAGGCTCAATTGCCGCAATGCCTGTGTTGTGCGCCACCGTGCGACGCCTGCACAATTGAACGCGGTCAATGAATTGGCCGATATCGGTTTTGAATATCCCGAAGTAGCCGAACGATTATATCCGCAAGGGCGCGTTGGCGCGCATTTGCTCGGCTTTGTGGCTCGCGGGCCCGATGATGGCATGGGCGTGGAGCGGCAGTTTGATGCGCAGTTGCGCCATAATGGCACCAATGGCGCGCCGATTGCATTGTCGATTGATACCCGGGTGCAGGCAGCGCTCGACCTTGAACTTTCTAACGCGGTCACCGCTCTGGAGGCAAAGGGCGGGTCGGGCCTGATCCTCGATGTCGATAGCGGCGAAGTGCTCGCCATGTCGTCGGTGCCCAATTTCGACCCCAATGATGTTCGTTTTGCGAGCCCTGAGGCACAATGGAACAGCGTTAGCTATACGACGTTTGAACTGGGTTCGACCTTCAAGCCGATTACCGTTGCGGCTGCAATGGATGCAGGCGTGGTGACCGACATGTCGCGCCGCTATGACGCGACCCATGCGCTGCACATCGCCGGACAGACCATCGATGATGCGCACGCCATCCGCCGCTGGATGAATGTCCCTGAAATGCTGGTGCATTCATCGAACATCGTTGCCGCGCAAATTGCCGATGCGCTGGGTCAGTCGCGTTTGCAGGCAACATTCCGCGCGCTGGATTTTGACCGACGGCCATCGATTGAACTGCCCGAACGCGGCATGCCGCGCTGGGCGCGGCCATGGGGTCGGACGACGACGATGACCGCAGGTTTCGGCCATTCGGTGCAGGTTACCCCGCTCCACCTCGCCAGTGCATATGCGACGCTCGTTAACGGCGGCATATACCGCCCCGCCACCATCCGCCGCATCGAACCGGGGGAGGCCCCCGCCACCGGCCGGCGCGTCTTTACCGAAGCGACCAGCGCGCGGATGCGCCAATTGCTGCGCATGATCGTCAAAAGCGGCACGGGTAAGAGCGCGGATGCGCCGGGATATCGCATCGGGGGTAAGACGGGGACTGCCGAACGGGTTATTGGTGGCGGCTATGTCGGTAACTCGATTGTCGCGACCTTTGCGGCTGTATTCCCGATGGATCGTCCGCGTTATGTCGTGTTGGTGATGATCGACCGGCCACCGGGCAATGCATATTCACTGGGGCAGCGCACCGCCGCCTATACCGCAGCGCCGGTCGTGCGCCGGGTGGTGCAGCGCGTTGGTCCGACGCTCGGCATCTATCCCGACCTGACGCACGACGTCGATATTTCCGACCTTGAACCCTTGTTATGGAAGCCGAGGAGTGAGCGGTGAGGAAATTGGGTGCATTGGTGGATGGGCTGGATGCCGCTGCCGCTGCCATCGATATAGCCGGGGTCGCCATCGATCATCGGCAAATCGTGCCCCACAGCCTGTTCGGCGCCTTCCAGGGCGCACGTTTTGACGGCGAATGCGTCATCGATGCAGCCGTGCATTCGGGCGCGGTCGCCGTTGTCGCGCGGGGCGAGGCGCAGGTTGTCGGCGCTGTCCATATCGCCGACCCGCTGCCGCGCCGCGCCTTTGCCCGTGCCGCCGCGCGCTGGTTTGATGCCGCGCCCGCGCATCTGGTTGCGGTCACCGGCACCAATGGCAAGACATCGACGGTCGAACTGACCCGGCAATTGTGGCGGATGGCGGGGCATGTTGCCGCTTCCATTGGTACATTGGGGGTGACGACCGCCGATGAACAGGTCAAGACGGGGCTGACCACCCCGGATATCGTCACTTTTTTGGCCAATCTGGCTGGGCTGACACGCGAAGGTGTAAGTCACCTCGCCTATGAAGCGTCGAGCCACGGTCTCGACCAATATCGGTGTGAGGGGCCACAGGTCATGGCCGCTGCCTTTACCAATTTGTCGCGCGATCACCTCGACTATCATGGTGATATGGACGCTTATTTTGCTGCCAAAATGCGCCTGTTTGATGAGGTTGTGGCAGCGGGCGGCCATGCCATCATCTGGGCGGATGATCCCCGTTCGGCTGCGGTCGCGGCGCATGCATCGGCGCGCGGGCTAAAGATTTGGAGCGTGGGCGGAAATGGCGGTGCCATCCGCCTCCACTCCCGCGCGCCGGGGCCCTTGGGGCAGATGCTTGCGCTCCACGTCGCGGGATTGGGCGACATTTCGGTCAATTTGCCGCTCATTGGTGCCTATCAGGCGGCTAATGCGCTGGTTGCCGCCGCGCTGGTGATGGCGACAGGTGGGGATGCGCGCGCCACATTGTCGGCGCTTGCGCGGGTGCAGCCGGTGCGCGGGCGGCTCGAACGCGCGGGGCTGACGCGCAGCGGCGCGCCGATATATATTGATTATGCGCATACCCCTGATGCGATAACCGCCGCGCTCGACGCGCTGCGTCCCCACACGACAGGGCGGCTGATTATCGTTTTTGGGGCGGGCGGCGACCGTGATGCGGGCAAGCGCCCCGAAATGGGTCGCGCGGCGATGGCGGGGGCTGACCATATCATCGTTACCGACGATAATCCGCGCGGCGAAGATGCCGCAAGCATTCGTGCCGCCATTTGCGCAGCCGTTCCCGCTGCGCGCAATGTCGCGGGACGGCGCGATGCGATTGCCATGGCGATCGCCGAAGCGGGCGAAGGGGACATCATCCTCATCGCCGGAAAGGGACATGAACAAGGGCAGATTATCGGGCGCGGGGCGGATGAGCGCATCCTGCCCTTTGATGATGC
>CAUJJQ010000017.1 GCA_963205285.1 Pseudomonadota bacterium
CTGCCTCTGCCACTTCCAAAATCTCGGCCCATGGGGCGGCGGCACGGATGGTGGCATAAGCGGCTTCACGGTCGGCAAATGCCATTTCATGGACGAATAGCAGCCGTTCATTGGCGACCGCCACCACGTCATTGTGAAAGGCACCGGCGGCGATTGCGGCAGGATTCTGCTCGATAAATATCGTGCGTGCCGCATCCAGCCCATGCCGCCGCGCGATGGTGCGCGATGCCTCTGCATGCTGGCGGGCGGGAAAGGCACCGCCGCTCAACCCATAGACGAATATTTCGATACCGGGGGCGTCGTGGCTGGGGCAGAGGCGCATATGGTTCGCCGCCCCTTCATCGCCAAAGGGGGTGGGCACTGGGCCATGTATAGCAAAATCACAGTGCGCAAAGGCGACGCGCAACTGCGCCAGCGTCCCCGGCCATTCGTGGCTGCGATGCGCGATGGTCTGCAAATTGGCGACGCTGATGTGGCAGCGCCCATCGGCACAATCGCTGGCGGGGCTGATCGTTGCGGCATTGGCAGCCCACATGGCGGACGCCGACCATGCGGCGGCGCGCAAATGCGGCGGCGCATCCTCATTTGTCAGCGCCATCTGGTCAAGCCAGCCAATATTGGGCCGGTCGAGCGGCATCAGCCAGCCCTGCGTCAGACCTGCATCCATATTGGCGCGCATCTTGGCCAGTCCTTGCAGCGCGGCGGCGCGCGGATAGGCAATGGCCCCTGCACTACGGGCGGAGGCCAAATTGCCCGGCGACAGCCCTGCATAATTATGGCTGGGGCCAATCAGCCCGTCGAAATTAATCTCTGCGATGGGCATCAGGATGCGATCCAGTCGATTTTGTCGCCCGCCATCAGCCCCAATATTTGTGCGCAGGCCTGATCGATGGCAACGCCGTCATCGCGCTGTTCAACCATGCCGAAACCACAACGGAAATCGCCACAACTGCCCGTCGCCACCAGCGCGCGCTGGCCAAAGGCACCGCCGGTCGAATCAATGGCGATGACTTCGGCGCTCTGCGCATCGCGGATGGTGCGGACATTGTCGGTGCGCGCAGTCATCGTCGGGCCGCCGTCGAAAATGT
The DNA here is from genome assembly GCA_963205285.1 of Pseudomonadota bacterium. Taxonomy (GTDB): domain Bacteria; phylum Pseudomonadota; class Alphaproteobacteria; order Sphingomonadales; family Sphingomonadaceae; genus Sphingopyxis. Next base: position 1,089 of record CAUJJQ010000017.1, read on the forward strand.
CGATGTAATTTTCAAAAGCGAACCCCTCCTTCTCCAGCATGCGCATGGCCGCGCGGCCGCTAGGGTGCGGCACGCCGAGCACGCTGCGCGCATTTTCAGCCAACATGGCGACATAGACGGGGTGTTTGGGCATTAAATCGGCGATGAATTGATTGCCGTGCAATGCGTTGAATTCATCGGCTTCCTGAAAGCTCATGCCGAAAAATTTGCCCGCGACGCCATCCCAAAAGGGCGAACCACCCGCATCATCAATCACCCCGCGCAATTCGGCCAATATCCGGTCACCGAATTTGGCGCGGTTGGCGCGGATGAACAAATAGCGCGACCGAGCGAGCAACAGGCCAAGGCCGCCGGCGCGCTCATGCGGGTGGAGGAAGAGGCCGCCAACCTCACTCGACCCTTCGAGATCGGTGACCAGATTCAAAATATCGGCGCGGAAAGTGCGGCCAATTTCGGCGCTATGCTGGCTGATGGTGGCGATGCGATAGGAATAAAAGGGCCAGCGCACGCCGACTTCGGTGAATATCTGACAGGTGCCGCGAATTTCCCGGGTAACGCTGTTTTCCAGCATCAGCACGAAAAGCTGATCCTGTGCACTGCCAGTTTCGCCAAAGGCCGCCGCCGCGCGTTCCAGCTTGGCCGCCAGCGCGTTGCGATCGGGCGGCAGGTTGGTAAATCCGCCACCGGTCAACTTTGCCATTTCATACATGGCCTGCAAATCCCCCTTGGTCGCAGGCCGGATACGGAAGCTCATAAATGCTCTTTCTCAGTTAGTTATACATCAAAGCTATGGGATAATCTTAATATGGTGAGCGCGGATAATTGCGCCCGTTCCACCAAAGACTGGGTCAACAGATATTCTTGGTCGCTGTGGATCGCGCCGCCGCGCACCCCCATGGTGTCGACCACCGGCACCCCGCAAGCGGCGATATTATTACCGTCGCAAACCCCGCCGCTGTCGGTATGGCGGATGGTTAGCCCCAAATCAGCGCCCGCCTGTTCTACCAGCGTGAACAGCTTTGCCGCACGCGCATCAATCGGCTTGGGCGGGCGGGCAAAGCTGCCATGGCAATCGATGCTGACATCATGTTCGCGCGCCACCACTGCAATCAGGTCGGCCAGTAACGCCGCTGCAATCCCCTGCAATTCGGGGGTGCGCGGGCGGATATTGACCCGCAAAATGGCAAGGTCGGGGACGACATTATTGCCGCCGCCGCCGTCAATCTTGGCCGGGTTGATCGCCAGCCCATCGCGCACCGCGCGCTTCAAACGCAGCGCTAGGTCGGCCGCTGCGACGATGGCATTGCGTCCATCCTCTGGGTTGCGCCCCGCATGCGCCGCTCGCCCGCGCACGCTCAGCGCGAAATTGCCGCTGCCCGGCCGTGCACCAGCCAAAGTGCCATCGGGGAGGGCGGATGGTTCGTAGGTGAGCGCCGCCAATTTCCCTGCCGCGAGGTCGGCAATCAGGCGGTTCGACGACAAAGACCCCACTTCCTCATCGCTGTTGATCAGGACATCATAGCCAAATTCTGGGCCGACACCCGCCGCCTCGACTGCCTGTAGTGCCGCGAGCATTACCGCGATACCGCCCTTCATATCGGCGACGCCCGGCCCGTTCAGCGTGTCATCGTCGATCCAGCGACAGGTTTGAAACGGGTGCAATGGTTCAAAAACCGTGTCCATATGTCCGGTCAGGAGGATGCGCCGCGCCGCGGATGGGCGCACCTGCACGACCAGATGCTGGCCATGGGCGATATTGTCGATGCGCCCATCGGCGCGCACAATTTCCACCGGTGCAGCATCGACCAAGCGGACATCGCCCGGCAGAACCGCAAAAGCCGCCGTCAACTCGCGCGCCATCGCCGCCAGTCCATCCAGATTGCGCGACCCGCTGTTAATCGCGCTCCACGCCAATATCTGGCCCAACATGGCATCATGCTGCGGGTGGTTGATGGCGGCCTGCTCGGCAGGGGTAAAGCTGTGCATGGGGGATATTTAGCCGCTCGATCGCCGTCACTCCACCCCCAAAAGCTTGCGCGCGCTCGCGGCAATTGCCATAGCGGCCATTCCTTCCCCGGATAAGTTGCAACAGCTACGTCGCGCTTCCCCCCTGCGCGTGTTGAAGGAGTTATCTATGTCGATGGTTGAGCGGGCCCGTTTGTCGGTTGATGGCGAACTGGCCAATTTCGTCGAAAAGGAAGTTTTGCCCGGTACCGGCGTCGGGGCGGAGGATTTTTGGGCCGAACTGGCGCATATTTTGGCGCGCTTTCAGGGCGATAATCTGGCGCTGCTCGCCGAACGCGATCGGCTGCAATCGGCGATTGATGGCTGGCATCTCGCGCACAAAGGGCGCGCGCTCGACAGCGTCGCCTATCGCAATTTTCTGACCGAAATTGGCTACCTCGTCCCCGAACCCGCGCCATTTCAGATCAGCACCGACAATGTCGATACCGAAATAGCGTCGCTTGCTGGCCCACAATTGGTGGTGCCCGCGCTCAACGCCCGCTTTGCGCTCAACGCCGCCAATGCGCGCTGGGGCAGCCTTTATGACGCGCTCTATGGCACCGATGCATTGCCCGGCAAGGCAGGCGGGCCGGGCTATGACAAGGTGCGCGGCGCAGCGGTGATCGCGCGTGCCAAGGCGTTTTTGGATGCCGCCGTGCCACTCGCCAACGGGTTGAAATGGGCCGACCTCGGTACGCCGAGCGGCGGCATCGCGCTCGCCGACCCGGCGCAATATGTCGGCGCGACCGACGCCGGGCGGATGTTTGTCCATCATGGGTTGCATATCCATGTGATGTTCGATGCAGGTCACCCGGTCGGGCGCGACGACCCTTCGGGTATCAGCGATGTCATTCTCGAATCCGCGCTCACCACCATCATCGATTTGGAGGATAGTGTTGCTGCGGTTGATGGCGCGGACAAGGTTGCTGGCTGGCGCAACTGGTTGGGGCTGATGCAGGGCAATTTGTCCGAAAGCTTTGAAAAGGACGGGCGGGTTATCGAACGCCGCCTCAACCCCGACATCATCGCCACGCGCCCAGATGGCAGCACGCTGGCGCTGCCCGGGCGCAGCCTGATGTTCGTGCGCAATGTCGGCCACCTCATGTCCAACCCCTGCGTCCTTTTGCCCGACGGCACCCCGGCGCAGGAGGGGATTTTGGACGCGGTGATGACCGCTTGCATCGCGCTCCATGATTTGCGCGGGCGCGGTGGCAACAGTCGCACCGGCAGCATCTATATCGTCAAACCCAAGATGCACGGGCGGGCAGAGGCCGCCTTCACCAATGCGCTGTTCGACGCGGTGGAGGATATGCTGGGTCTGCCGCGCCACAGTATAAAGGTCGGCGTGATGGATGAGGAACGGCGCACCAGCGCCAACCTCGCCGCATGCATCCATGCGGTGCAGGGGCGGATTGCCTTTATCAACACCGGTTTTCTCGACCGAACGGGCGATGAAATCCACACATCGATGCAGGCGGGGCCGATGATCCCCAAAGGCGAAATGAAGACGAGCCAGTGGATCGCCGCTTATGAGGATCGCAACGTGCGCATTGGCCTTGCCTGCGGGCTGTCGGGGCGTGCGCAAATCGGCAAGGGCATGTGGGCGATGCCCGATCTGATGGCCGCGATGATCGAACAGAAAATCGCCCATCCGATGAGCGGGGCGAACACCGCATGGGTGCCATCGCCCACCGCCGCGACGCTCCACGCGCTACATTATCATGCGGTCGATGTGTTCGCCCGCCAGCGGGAGATTGCGCGCGAAGCACCGCCGAGCGTTGATACGCTGCTCCACATTCCAACGGCCGCGCAACGTAATTGGAGCGAGGCGGAAATCACCCGCGAACTCGACAATAATTGCCAGGGCATTTTGGGCTATGTCGTGCGCTGGATCGACCAAGGGGTGGGCTGTTCCAAGGTGCCCGACATCAACGATGTTGCCTTGATGGAGGATCGGGCGACGCTGCGCATTTCCAGCCAAGCCATCGCCAATTGGCTGCACCATGGCATTTGTTCGGCCGACGCGGTGGATGCGGCGCTCACCCGCATGGCGGCAAAGGTCGATGCCCAAAATGCCGCGGACCCGCTTTATCAGCCGCTCACCAGCGACGGCATCGCCTTTCGCGCGGCGCACGCGTTGATTTTTGAAGGGATTGACCAGCCGTCGGGCTATACCGAACCCCTGCTGCACAAATATCGTCTGGCGAAAAAGGCATCGGGCGCTTAGGTAGCGGCGCATGCCGCTCACCGTTGCCGCCCTCTATAAATTCGCCCGCTTTGATGATCCCGCGTGCCTGCGTGCGCCGTTGCTTACCCTCTGCCGGGCACAGGGCGTATGCGGCACGCTGCTGCTGGCGGGAGAGGGGATAAATGGCACGATTGCGGGCAGCGACGGCGCGATTGCGACGGTAATCGCGCATATCCGCGCGCTGCCGGGGTGTGCCGATCTCGACGTTAAATATTCAACTGCCGCCACCCCACCCTTTGGGCGGATGAAGGTGCGGCTGAAACGTGAAATCGTCACGCTGGGGGTTGCGGGCGTCGATGCGGCGCGCGATGCCGGCCATTATATCGCGCCTGCGGATTGGAATGATTTTATCGCCGATCCCGACACCATCCTCATCGATACGCGCAATGGGTATGAGGTTGAAATTGGCAGTTTCGATGGTGCGATCAACCCTGCAACGCGCAGTTTTTCGGAGTTTCCGGCGTGGTGGCAAGCCAACCGCGCGGCCTTTGACGGGAAACGCATCGCCATGTTCTGCACCGGCGGCATCCGCTGCGAAAAATCGACCGCCTTTTTGCGGGGCGAAGGGGTGGCGGATGTCTTTCACCTAAAAGGGGGCATCCTCGCCTATCTGGAACAAATATCCGCCGACCAAAGCCGCTGGCATGGCGAATGTTTCGTTTTTGACGAACGGGTCAGCGTTGGCCACGGGTTGGTGGCGGGGGATTGGTCGGTCAGCGGGGATAATTTGTTGCAACAAGATATCGAAACGTAACCGGGCATTTTCTTGCCTTGGATTCCGGCCTTCGCCGGAATGACAATGGGGGCTGTGCTCCTGCGGAAGCAGAAGCCTATGGATGACAGAAGTGCACTCCCCCACTGAGCCCCTGCTTTCGCAGGGGCACAATATTTGCCCATGTCTCTACTATATTCTCCGCCGGGATTTCCGAGCCGCATGATGTGCCATCATGCTCGAAATCCCTTTATGCTCGACACGAACGGACGGGCTAATCCCCCCTCCCGCATGCGGGAGGGGGTTAGGGGGTGGGTGTTTTTCATACGGGGTGGGCGTTTTCATTCACCGGATCCCCACTTCCCCCGGATATATCAGCGCGCGACACCCCATTCGATCCACGCAAAAGGACGCGGGGTTTTGGGGGTATAACGATTGCCCAAAATCTCGGTCTGAAACCCGGCGGATTGGTAAGCCGCGCCAATTGGCCGCGTCAGATGACAATTGCCCGCCATATGTTTCCACACCGGCTCGATCCGCCCCTGCCATGCACGGACATCGGCGTCGGGCGCCGCCCCATGTTCGAGGAAGAGCGCCACGCCATCCGGCCGCAAAATGCGGCGGATTTCGCGCAGCACCGCCGCCGGATCGTGCACCGAACATAGGGTAAAGGTCGTCACCACAGTGTCGAAACTGTTGCTGGCAAAGGGAATATCCTCCCCCACGCCGGTGCGGATATCCGCATCCAACCCCATCTCACGCGTCAGACGGCGACTGTCGTCGAGCAACGCCTCGGTCGGGTCGATCCCGGCAAAGCTGCTGAGTGCCAACCGGTCGTAGAAGGGCAGGTTGATGCCCCCGCCACAGCCCAGTTCGAGCACATCCCCCTTGGCCAGCGGCACAATATGGCTGCGCGCCTTCATAATCTGTGGCTGCGCACAACAATAACGGATGAGGCGCGGCACCATATGCCTGTCCCACCATGCGCTAATCATTCTGGCATCCCCCTGTTCTGAAGGCGGGCTTAAAGCGGAACCTGCTGGCTGGCGCAATGGAAACTGCCGCCGCCCGACAATATGGCGTCGGAGGGGAGGGGGACGATGCGACGGTCGGGGAAAATGTCGGCGAGCGTTGCGGCCGCCGCATCGTCATAGCGCGTACCATATGCGGGCAGGGCGATGACATGGTTGCCGATGGCAAAATTCATATAGCTGGCGGGCACCACCGTGCCGTCGATTTCCACCCGGCCGGGGGAGGGGATGGTGCGCACCTCCACCCCGAAAGCGCGCGTACGCGCCATCGCATCGGCATAAACGGCGGCATTGGGGTCTTCCGCGCCGCTCGCCACCGGCAGCAGCAAAACGCCTTCACCCACCCAGCGCGCCAGATTGTCAACATGCCCGTCGGTGTGGTCGTTGGCGAGGCCGTCGCCCAACCACAATATGCTTGTCGCGCCCAAATGGTCGCGCAGCTTTGCCTCGACCGCCGCGCGCGCCATGCTGGGGTTGCGGTTGGGGTGGAGCAGGCATTGCTGCGTCGTGACGATGCGCCCAGCGCCGTCCCAGTCAATCGCGCCCCCTTCGAGCACCATCGTCTCCGCCGTGCGCGCAAAGCCATATCGCGCGGAAAGGCGCGCGCCGACATCCACATCGCCCGGCATCACATATTTGCCGCCCCAGCCGTTGAAGGCGAAATCCACCGCGCGGCGGTTCGCGCCAGTGCCACAGATGATCGGCGCCGTGTCGCGCAGCCAGATGTCGCCCAGCGGTTCGGCGATACATTCGACCGTCGCATCGGCGAGCGCGCGGGCCGCCGCCTCATCCGCCGGACTGTTGCAGACCAAAGTGACGCGTTCGCCGCGCCCATGGTCGGCAATCGCGCTGGCAAAGGCGGCGATTTGTTCGCGTGCCTTGTGAAAGGCCGCGCCCCATTCAGCCGGGATGGCCGGAAAGCCGATCCACATCCGTTCATGCGCGGCCCATTCGGGGCGCAAATCCGCCATG
>CAUJJQ010000018.1 GCA_963205285.1 Pseudomonadota bacterium
CAAGGATGATGTTGTCCTGTTCATGAAGGGCACGCCATTGTTTCCCCAATGCGGCTTTTCCAACCGCGCGGTGTCGATCCTGAACCATCTGGGCGTCGAATTTGCCAGCGTCGATGTCTTGCAGGATGCTGAAATCCGCGACGGGATAAAGGCATTTTCGGATTGGCCGACCATCCCCCAACTTTATGTCAAAGGCGAATTTGTTGGCGGCAGCGACATCATGCTCGAAATGTATGAAGCAGGCGAACTGCACAGCCTGTTTGGCAAAGCGTAAGGGGATGTTCCGGGTTGAAGCGGGCCGGCGTCAGGGACCAAGCTGAGCCGACCCGCTTCATGTGGGCGAATACCCTACAGGAACAACAATAGTTATGCATGTGCCGTGCCAGTTTCGCGGAATGACGTATTTCGGCGCGATTAGATGGTTAGCGATTTTTAACCCATCCTGCCGGTTGTAAAAAATACCGACGTTTTTGTGGGCCTTTCTCGTCGAAACATCGACGCGGCTTTGTCTGGCCTTTCCCGTTGCCACGCCGCGCGCATGTTTGCGCGGGAAAGGCGAGAGAAGAACACGCGCATGTTTGCGTGGGAAAGGCGCGAGAAAAACGCGCGGCTGTATCTGGCCTTTCGCGTTGACATCATCGGTTTTTCGGGCATACGACTACGCGCGTAGTTTGGTGTGCTGGTGGGATAGGCATCGAAACCGCGTCGATGTTTCGACGGAAATGGTTAGAGAACACCGCGTCGATGTTTCGACGGGAAAGGTCAGAGAAAATGCGCGAACGTATCAGCGAATCCGAACTGGCGGTTATGGACGTCGTTTGGTCCAACGCGCCGATCACCGCCAACGCCGTGGCCGACGCATTGGTCGCCTATCGCGACTGGAGCTTGCAAACGGTCAAGACGCTACTCGCCCGACTGGTGGTCAAGGGTGCATTATCAACCGAACAGGATGGTCGCCGTTTCCTTTATCGCCCATTGATCGCGCGGGAGGATTATCGCGCCCGCGAAGGGCGGCGCTTTGTTGACCGGCTGTTTGAAGGGCGGGTGTCGCCCTTGGTCGCGCAGCTCGCTGAACAGGAGGCGCTGAGCGACAGCGACATTGCCGAATTGAAAATGATCATCGACAGGCTGGGCCAATGATCGAAACAGGTGGTGCCATATTGGCCCGCCTGACGGGCCTTTATGACGGTTTTTGCGCAGTAATTTTGGGCAATTGGTTGCTCGAATCGCTGCTGGCATCGACCATATTGTGCGCCATCGTCCTACTCATCCGTCGCCCGGTGGCGCGGCTCTTTGGCCCGCATATTGCCTATGGCCTATGGCTGTTGCCCGCATTGCGCATGGTGATGCCGCCCCTGCCCGCCGATTTAATGCCCATGCTGCCGCGTCTGTTTGTGGCGCACGCCAGCAATGGTGAAACCATCTTGTCCGCCGACTATTTTCTCGCTGCCTTGCCATCGGCGCAGACAGGCGCGTGGGTTGCCTATATTCCGACCCTCATCGTTACGCTGTGGCTCGGCGGGGCGCTGGTTCATCTGGGTTGGCAATTATGGGGGCATAGCCGCCTGCTTGGCCGTTTGGCTGATGCCGAAACCATCGGCTGGCAGCGTGATGTGCGGATATTGCGCACGCGGGCGATTTCCGGACCGCTGTCGGTGGGGCTGCTGCGCCGGTCGGTCGTGCTGCCGCATGAAAGCCGCCTCGCGCTCAATGCACAGGAACGCGATCTCGCCATTGTGCACGAACTGACCCACCACGCGCGCGGGGATTTGTGGGCCAATGTCGTCGCAGTTATTTTCAGCGCGCTCCACTGGTTCAACCCGCTGATGCGCCACGCGTGGCGCGCCTTTCGCTTTGATCAGGAGGCTGCGTGCGATGCCCATGTGCTTCGCCATGTTGGCGGCGCGTCGGCCCCCGCTTATGCCCGCGCGCTTGCCAAGGCGGCGAGCGGTCGTCCCTCCGCCTTTGTCGCGGCGATGCTGGGGCGCGATGGGCTGAAGGATCGGCTGACCATGCTGGTGCAGCCGGCCCCTAGTCCGCTGCGCCGCTTTTCGGGGCAGTTTTTGGGCGCGGGCGCGTTGATGCTGGCGCTGGGCATCACCGCGACGCCCAGCTTGGTAAACCTGCCGCAGGTTACCCGGCGACCAGCTGCGCCGCGCGTTGCGACGCTTGATGTTGCGCCACAGCGTTCGGTGGCCGCTGCAACATCCAACCACCCCACAGCGCCGCGCGCGATTTGGCCTGATGCTCCGACACCTGCGGTTACACGACAAATTGCCGCAGCAGATGCCATCACCCTGCCATGGGTGGCGGCCAAGGTCGATCAGCCCGGCCTCCCCGCCTTACCTGCTGCGCCCGCTGCGCCGCCAGCGGTGCCCGCTGCGCCCGCTGCGCCCGAAGCGCCGCGTATGCAGGTGGCGCAAATGGCACAAGCATCCGTTGTGGCGCGCGAACAGCGTGCCGCAGCCCGGCGTGAAGCACGCGATGATGCACGCCGTCAACAAGATGATGCCCGCCGCCAACGGGATGATGCGGCCGCCGCCGAAGCCGCGCCGGTGTTGAGCGCCATCGCCTATCGCGATGATGCGCCCTCTGCTATCGCCCGCAACACGATGCTGGTACAGGCAAGCTGCGATATGGGGCAGCAATCGCCGGTCGCGTTGACCTTGCGGGAGGATGCGCCCGCCGCCGATCCATCGCATCTGGCAAAATCCGATGTCACCTGCCCCTCTGCGGTGACGCGGGAGGTGGAGTTACGCGAATTGACGGCCGCGTTGGATGAAATGCGCAATGTATCGCCTGCCTCGTCTGGAGAATCGCGCAGCATCCGCCGGGCGATTGCGCGGATAGAGGCGCGCATTCGTATGCTGAGCCAAGGTTTGGACTAGCCGCAGCTTTTTCCCGGCGGCGCGTGCCCCTCTGTCGCCGCCGGGACTTTTTCCTTTTGCAATAATATCAGCAAAACCGCATGGCGGTGCGCGATGAGCGATTGGCCCGACAATATCCGCGCTGGCGAGGTGGAGGTGCTGGAGCCGGCGGTGCGCCGTGTGCTCGCCCCCAACCCCTCGCCCTATACCTTTACCGGCACCCAGACATGGATAGTGGGCGCCGGGCGGGATGCGGCGGTTATTGACCCCGGCCCGGCGGGCAGTGGGCAGAGCAGGGGTGACCCCAAAGATGCCTTTGGCGCAGGCCATGTCGATGCAATATTGCGAGCATTGGGGGATCAGCGGCTGACCGCGATATTATGCACCCACACGCACCGCGACCACAGCCCCGCCGCTGCGCCGCTCAAAGCAGCGACGGGCGCGCCGATCATCGGTTGCGCGCCGCTCGCCATCGCCGACGATGGGCCACGCGCGGACGCCGCCTTTGACCCTGATTATGCGCCCGACCAGATATTGGCCGATGGGGATGTGGTGTCGGGTGATGGCTGGTCACTGGAGGCGGTGGCAACGCCCGGGCACACTAGCAATCATATCTGTTATGCGCTGCGCGAAAGCCGCGCGCTGTTCACTGGCGATCATGTCATGCAATGGTCAACCAGCGTCGTCAGTCCACCCGATGGCGATATGGCGCAATATATGGCGAGCCTTGAGCTTCTCTATGCGCGCGATGACCGCATTTTTTACCCCGCGCATGGCCCCGCGATTACCAAGACCAAACAATATGTGCGCGGCATGCTGGGCCATCGCAAGAGCCGCGAAGCGCAGATTCTGCGCGAATTGGCCAAAGGGCCACGCGCGATAGAGGCACTGGTGGCGGTGATGTACAAGGGGCTGGACCCGCGTTTGACGGGTGCGGCGGGGCGCAGCGTGCTCGCCCATCTCATCGACCTTGACCGACGGGGCAAGGTGGTGACCAACGACGATATTTGGCGGGTGTCGGATTTGTAGAACCGCGAAGCAGGGGGTGGGGCGATGACCGCAAAATCCGGGTTTGACGCAGGCGGTGTCCGCTTTTATTTCCATGCGGCGCTGGTGATGGCGGCCTGCATCATCGCCGGCTTTGGCCTTCAGGCCCTGCGGTTCGGGGTGCCGGGGGCAGGGGCGAGCCTCGTCCACCTGCATGCATTTTTCTTCATGGGCTGGGTGGCGATTTTCGTTGCACAAACTTGGCTGGGTACGCGCTCGGTGACGGTGACGGACAGGCGGTATCGTGCGCGCCACCGGCTGCTCGGCACGCTGGCGGCATTTTGGGTGCTGGCCATGTTGCCGCTCGGCATTTTGGTGACCACCCATGTCATTCAGCGCGGCGTCACGCCCTTTTTCTTTCAGCCGCAATATTTCCTGTTCGCCAATCCGTTGAGTCTCTTTGCCTTTGCGATACTGGTCGCCCTGGCGTTGGCTAACCGCCGCAACCGTCCGGCGCATATACGCCTCCAATATATGGCCATGGCATCTTTGCTCGGCCCTGCCTTTGGCCGATTGCTGCCGATGCCCCTGCTCGCGCCCTATGCTTGGGATGCGGCGCAGTCGTGTGGCCTTATCTTCCTCCTCATCGGCATGGTGCGCGATTACCGGCAGGCCGGCCGGGTGCATGGCACATGGTGGTGGGGTTTGGCGCTCATCCTATTGCCGATTATTTTGGCGCATGCGCTTGCCGCCTCTCCGCTCGGCGATACGCTTTATGCGTGGGTGGTGGCGGGGCAGCCAGCGGCCGGAATGCCCGGCATGGCGTTGGGCGCACCGCCGGCTCTCCCTTGAACATGGGGGCGAGTGCGGCCATAGCGGTGCCATGACCGACCAACCGCGCCAAAACCTCACCGGACTGGACCTGATTGCCGAAATCGCGCGGCTAAAGCGGGAACGCAATGCCGTCATCCTCGCCCATTATTATCAGCGCCCCGAATTACAGGATCTGGCGGATTTCGTGGGCGACAGCCTAGAGCTATCGCGCAAGGCGGCGGCGACCGATGCCGAAGTTATCGCCTTTTGCGGCGTCAAATTCATGGCCGAAACCGCAAAGATTCTCGCGCCCGAAAAAATCGTTGTGCTGCCGGATATGGAGGCTGGGTGCAGCCTCGAGGATAGCTGCCCGCCCGATGATTTTGCTGCCTTTCGCGCGCTGCACCCTGATGCAATCGCGCTGACCTATATCAATTGCTCGGCAGAGGTGAAGGCGCTGTCCGACGTCATCGTCACTTCGTCCAGCGCGGAAACCATCCTCGCGCAGATCCCGCGCGAACAGAAAATCATCTTTGGCCCCGACCGGCATTTGGGCGGCTATCTGAACCGCAAATTCGACCGCGAGATGATCCTATGGCCGGGTGTTTGCATCGTCCATGAAGCATTTAGTGAGACGGAACTGCTCAAGCTCAAGGCGCAGCACCCCGGCGCGCCGGTTGCCGCGCA
>CAUJJQ010000019.1 GCA_963205285.1 Pseudomonadota bacterium
ATACATGTGCTGGCCACCGTTGATCGACAGCGTCGAACCGGTGATGAAGCCCCCTTCGTCCGAACAGAGAAATGCCACGCCACGCGCGATTTCCTCCGCCCGGCCGAGTCGCCCGACAGGGATACGCGCGACGATTTTTTCGAGCACCGCCTCGGGCACCGCGGCGACCATGTCGGTGTCGATATAACCGGGGGCGAGCGCATTGACGGTGACGCCGAATTTAGCTCCCTCCTGCGCCAGCGCCTTGGTAAAGCCGTGGATGCCTGATTTGGCAGCGGCATAATTGACCTGGCCATATTGGCCGCCCTGCCCGTTGATTGACCCGATGTTGACGATGCGGCCCCAACCGCGATCGCGCATCCCCTGAAACACCGCCTTGGCCATGTTGAAACAACCGCCCAAATTGATGCGAATCACATCATCCCACATGTCCCAGCTCATTTTATTGAGCGTCGCATCGCGGGTGATGCCAGCATTATTGACCAAAATATCAACAGGGCCAACCTCTGCGGTAACGCGCGCCACCCCATCCAGACAGGCTTGGTGGTCGCCGACGTCCCATTGATAGGCTGGAATACCGGTTTCGCGGGTAAAGGCCGCCGCCCGTTCCGCATTGCCGCCAAAATTGGCGACCACGGTCACATCCTTCGCTTGCAACGCCGTCGAAATGGCTTGCCCGATCCCGCGGCTACCGCCCGTCACAATGGCAACTCGGCCCATGCCCAATTCTCCCATTTATCCACGGCCTTTAGTGGTCGTTGGCTGGCGCACTATGCCGTCATCCCCCCGTGTCGTGAACCCAAAAAGCGCATCTCGGCCCTATTAAGCGTTGGTTTGCATTTTTGTGCCAAAACGCCGTTTGACCATGCGAAACACACTGAATTTCAGCAACGACGGTGGGACCAACACCGACATGAATGGCAAGCGGGTGCCGCTGACCATCCAGTTTGGCGTCATGCCCAGCAACATCGCCTTTGATGCAGAGGCGCTCGACCGACGCCTTGTCGGCTTTGCGCGACTGTGGCCGCTGCTCGTCTTTGCGACGATATTGGGTGCGGTGCCGCAGATGGCCTGGCTGTCAGGCACAATGAACGGGCGGATAGTCATGGCGGGTATGGCGCTCATATCGCTGCTGCCTATCCCACTGTTTCTGCATCGCAAACTGTCGACGGTTCGCCCGTTCTGGCGTGTCCGCCTGCTAACAATTGCATCAGCCCTGTTGGGTGTCGGATTCGGTGTTCTGGCCAGCCAAGCGGTTGACACCAACAGCTTTGCCGCACTGACCTGTTTATCGGCGACAGGATTTGTCGTGGTGGCAACGCTCGCCCGCCTGCCCGTTACCATGCTCGCCTTTGCAACCGCCGCCATTGGCAGCCAGTTGGCTGTCGACACTTCGGCTATCGCGATATTGGTGCTCGCACCACTGGAACTGTGTGCGCTGCTCATCGCGACATCAGCGGCACGATCCGACTTTGCCAACGCGCGCTTACTCTGGCAGGCCGAGCTGGATGCCAGCCGTCCGGCGCGCCTGATTGATGAGTTGGAAACCACCGGATCGGCGTGGTTTTGGGAAACCGACCGGCGTGGACGCATCCTTTATATTTCAGAGCGTATCGGCCACGCCTTGGGCACGACGGCCAGCGAGCTGGTAGGACGGCCACAGGTGTCGATCGCCAAGGAACAGGATGGACAAGGCAGCAGCCGGGTTGGGGAACGCCCGCTCGCCTTTCAGATTTCCACCGCTACCGCTTTTTCCGAACATGAATTGCGCGCCAACACCAAAGAAGAACTATGGTGGTCGATTTCGGGCCGCCCGATTTTCGACAAATATAACCAGTTGCGCGGTTTTATTGGCACCGGCACCGATTTGACCGACAAGCGCAAGGATGCGGCTGAAAAATCGCGCCTCGCCCGCTTTGATGCGCTGACCGGCCTCGCCAACCGGATGGAAATCGGCGAAAAACTACGCCAAGCGCTGCGCGGCGAAGCCAATAGCGTCAAGCCAGTCGCCCTTTTCCTCATCGACCTCGACCGCTTCAAAAATGTCAACGACACGCTGGGCCACCCGGCGGGCGATGCGCTGCTGAAACAGGTGGCGCAGCGGCTGACCAATGTCGTTGGACCATTGGGTCATGTCGGGCGCCTGGGCGGGGATGAATTCAAGGTGGTTGTGCCGGGCAAGACCAGCCGCAATCAACTCAACCAGCTGGCGTCGGGCATTATCGAATCGGTGTCGCGCCCCTATTTCATCGAAAGCAATCAAGTGTCGATTGGTGCATCGATCGGTATCGCCGCATCGCCCGATGATGGGCGCACTGATGATGACCTGACCCGCAACGCCGACTTGGCACTTTATGCGGCAAAGGCTGCTGGACGCGGGGTGCTGCGCTTTTACGAACCGCTGATGCACGCGGCGGCGGATCGCCGGCACATGTTGGAACAGGATCTGACCGAAGCGCTCAAACGCGATGCGCTGCGCGTCGTTTATCAGCCAGTTGTGTCGTGCAAGGGCGAACGCGTCACCGGCTTTGAGGCGCTGCTGCGCTGGACCCACCCAATCCACGGGCCGATTTCACCGTCGGAATTCATACCGATTGCCGAGGAATCGAGCCTGATTGAGAAAGTCGGGGAATGGGTGCTGCGCCGCGCCTGTGAAGAGGCGGCGCGCTGGAACGTCCCCGCGCGCATCGCGGTCAACGTATCGCCGGTACAATTTGCCAACCCGGCCTTTCCGACCTTGGTCGCGCAAGTGCTGGCGCAAACCGGCCTACCGCCACAGCGTCTGGAGCTGGAAATCACCGAAGGCGTCTTCATGTCCGAAGGCAGCATTGCAGAGCGGCAGTTTGAAACCCTGAAGCGCATTGGCGTGCGCCTTGCGCTCGATGATTTTGGTACCGGCTACAGTTCACTTGGCTATCTGCAGCGCGCGCCGCTCAACAAAATCAAGGTGGATCGCAGCTTTGTGCAGGGAGCGACGCTGGGCGACAACCAAAATGCCGCGATTATCCGCGCGATCGTCACGCTGGCCGAAGCGCTCAACATGGAAACCACCGCCGAAGGCGCAGAAACGCTCGATGAAATCGAGCTGATCCGCAAATTGGGCTGTTCGCACATTCAGGGCTATTATTATGGCCCCCCGCTCGAACAACAGGAATTGGCCGCCAAGCTGGGTATGGATGGTCACGGGGTCAGCGCGGTCGGGCACAAGGTTGCCCGGTCGCTCCGCCGCGCCATTTTGCGCCGGGGGCGGATCCATTTTGGTTCAGACTATTATGATGTCCGGCTGCGCAATATTTCCGAAACCGGCACGATGATCGAAATGCCGGTCTATGTCCCAGCCGGAGCCACAGCACAGATTGACATTCAGGACGGGCCAAGCCTGACCAGCCGTGTCGTCTGGTGGTCGGAACGACGCTGTGGCCTGGCCTTTGATCAGTCGATTGATCTCAGCTGGCTGGCGGGTGCAGCAGCGCCGCTCAATCGCGTGGCGAACGGCTAGACGCTAATCAACGCCCTGACCAGCGCCACTGCGTCGTCCGATGCGTTGAGGCAGGGGATATAGGCAAAGCTTTTTCCCCCAGCCGCCAAAAATGTTTCGCGTGCGCGGATCGCCAATTCCTCCAGTGTTTCGAGGCAGTCTGCGGCAAAGCCCGGTGCCAGCACCGCCACATGCTCGATTCCCGAATGCGCCCATCGGCTGAGCAAAGCTTCCGTCGCCGGTTCCAGCCAGCGCGCGCGGCCAAAGCGCGATTGAAAGCCGATATCAATTGGGCGGCCCAACGCCGCTGAAAGCGCCGCCACACTGGCCTGACATTGGTCATAATAGGGGTCGCCCGCCGCGCGGCTGCGTTCGGGCATGCCGTGAAAGCTGCCGAGGATGCGCTGAGGCGCAATGCTCGCATGGGTGAGATATTGCGTCACGCTGCGGACCAGCGCACCGATATAGGCAGGGTGGGTGGCATAGCTGCCAATTATGCGAACGTCGCCCGGCGCGGCCATTTCGTGCAGCGCATCGCCAATCGCGTCCGCAGCGCTGGTCGTGGTGGCGATACATTGTTGGGGATAGAGCGGCAAAATGCGGATGTTGGACGCCCCAGCCGCCTGCAATTCGCGCAGTATATCGGCAATATGGGGCGCACCATAGCGCATGGCATGGCGCACAATCACCCCATCACCCATCGCCTGCTGCACGCGGTCCGCCAAAGCGGCGCTATGCACCGCCAGAGGGGAACCAGCATCGGTCCATATCGCGCGATAGAGCGCGGCACTTTTACCCGCGCGCAATGGCGCAATGACCAGACGGAGCAACGGTCGCCAGATATGCTTGGGCAGCGGCACAACGCGCGGATCGGACAGAAATTCGACCAGATAGCGCCGGAGCGCCGCGGGGGTTGGTGCATCGGGTGTGCCCAGATTGACCAACAGGATGCCCACCCGTTCCGCCGTGGCGGTCGTCGCACCTGCCTGTTGCGCGCCCTGTGTCATGCCAGCGGTTTACTGCTGAGCGGCAGGCGACGGATGCGTTGGCCCGAAATTGTATAGAGCGCATTGGCGATGGCGGGGGCCACGGCGAGCATGGCAATCGCACCAATGCCGCCGCTTTCACGGTCCGACGGCATAATGTCGATATCCCATTCGGGCATCTGCCCCAACGTCGGAATATTAAGGTCACGCCAGCGCCGCGCGCGCGCCGACCCACGGTGATAACGGCTGGTGCCCCCGACCGCTTGGGCAAGGCCGAGCGCCGCGCCGCTTTCCAATTGTTGCAGCGTCAGGCGCGGGTTTATGACGCGCCCAACATTGGCGCGTATATATATGTGCGAAACGCGAATGCCGTTGGCGCTTGGCCGTGCCCGCGCGCACACCGCGACGTGGCTATCATCGAGGCTGGCAAGCGCCAGCCCCATGCCCGACCCGGCGGCCCCGCCATCCCAGGATGCAGCAGCGGTTACCGCCTGCATCACCTCAGCCAGTACGGGTGATGTCCCCAGCATTGCCATGCGAAAGCTGAACGGGTCGCTGCCGGCGGCGCGCGCCAGTTCATCGACAAAGCATTCAAGCGCGAAAATATTGCCCATCGCCGCGCGTCCGCGCCAGCGCCCTGCGGGCATATTGGTATCGACCGGTAAATGGTCGAGCGCCAGATTGGGTATTTGATAGGGGGGCATCGCCCCCTCCAGCGCCGCTGCATCCACCTTGCCCGCCGCATCGTGCTGCGCGGCGTCGGCCTTGCCGCCGTCCAGCCGTGCGCGCCATTCATGGCGTGCTGCCGGGGCGGCAAGGCTGAAACGCAGCGCATCGATGGTGGTGCCTGATGACAGGCTGGCCTGCAGCCGCACCCGTTGCGGCGCGCGCGGCAGATCACGCAGCACCTCCTCCGTCCGGCTCCAGCACAATTGCACCGGGCGGCGCATCGCGCGCGCGATGAGCGCGGCCTGCACCGCCACCTCCGCCTCCATCGTCGCACCAAAGCTGCCGCCTGCGGGCATGACGAACAGGCTGACCGTCGATACAGCAACCCCCAGCGCATCGGCAATCGCGACACGCATCGCGCCAGGGGCTTCTGCCGCCGCCCAGATACGCACGACGTCGCCATCGACCATCGCGGTCGCGCTGCGCGTTTCGAGCGTCGCATGCAGTTGCGGCGCGATGGCATAATCCGCGCCCAATACCGGCCGTCCGTCGAAGGCACCTGATATGCTGCCGCTTGCAAAAATACGCGCACCATCGCCCGATACCAGCGCCGCCTTTAACCGCCGGTCGATGACGCTGCTTTCCACTAGCGCCCCTTGGGTGACAAAATGCGGTGCCATAGCGTCGAGCGCGCGCTGCGCCGCCCAGCCATTATTGGCCACTGCCGCCAGCCAGCGTTCGTGGCGCACCGCCGCGACAAAGCCCCCCACCCCTTCTGCGGCGCGCCGATTATAGCTTTTGAGCCGCGTGTCGCCAAAGGGCCCCTGCCGGATCGCGGCGAACAACATCTCGGGCAAGCGCACGTCGCCAGCAAAGGCCATAGAACCGTCAATTTTTGCCGGCAGGTCGAGCCGGGGCACATCGATGCCCCAAAGCTTACCCGCCCCCGGTGCGCGCAATGGGGGATAGGATGGTGGCGATAGCTGTGCCGCCTCCGCCGCCAATTCGCCAAAGCGCAAGCGGCGGGCACCATGGACGACAAAGCCGTCGACGCAGTCCAATCCCTCCCAATCTGCGTCCCAGCGTGCGGCCGCCGCCTTGGCAAGCAGCGCGCGGGCAAAGGCGGCGGCGGTGCGCAGCGCCTGTTCTATATCCCCCAAAAACAGCGAATCATCGCTGAGCATCGCAGCGGATTCGCCACTAAGCGACCAGTGCTGCCAGCCGCCCCATTGAGCCAGCGCATCGGGCACAGCAGCGCGCGGGGTTGCCAACATCGCATCGCGTTCGATGGGTGCGAAATTGGCATAAGCGGGCGATGCAATCGCCGGTTCGACCGACAATGTACGCCAGTCCGCGCCCAGTTCATCGGCAATGACTTGCGCATAAAACGTCGATTGACCCTGCCCTGCTTCGCAGGCGGGGACGATGACGGCGACATGCCCGTCGTGCCCGATCTTGAGGAAGGGGCCAAAATCCTCCTCCCCCCGCGCCAGCAGGATAGGCGCGGCATAATGGCGTGGCCATAGCGACCACCCGACGGCCAGCCCCGCCGCCGCGCCGCCGCCGATCAGCAATTGCCGCCGATTGGGGCGCAGAAATGCGCGGCGGCTCATCCCGGGTTTGCGTCAAGCCAGCGACCGAGCACAGCAGCGATGTCACAAAATGGGCGCGCCAATTCCCCGCCCTGCGCGACCGGTGGCACGCCTGCGTCGCTGGCAAGACGGATGGAACGGTCGAGTGGCACGCGGCCCATGAAGTCCATGCCCATTTGCGCGGCTTCTTTTTCTGCGCCCCCCTGACCAAAGGGGTCCGACACCTCCCCGCAATGCGGACAGGCATAGCCCGACATATTTTCGACCATGCCGATAATTGGGACATTGGCCTGTCGGAAAAGGTCGATGGCGCGCGCGGCATCAATGAGCGCGAGGTCTTGGGGCGTCGAAACGATGATCGCGCCGGCGGGCTTATGCTTCTGGATGATCGACAATTGCACATCACCCGTGCCCGGCGGCAAATCGAGGAGGAGGAGGTCACATGGCCCCCAATTGGCATCAATCAATTGTTCGAGCGCGCGGCCAGCCATTGGCCCGCGCCACGCCACGGCCTGTCCCGGCTTTGCCAATTGCCCCATCGACAGGAAATTGACGCCATAGCGCGAGGGCACGGGGTTCAATTTTTCGCCATCGGTGGTGGGCTGTCCCCCCTCTTGCCCCAAAAGCTTGGTTTGCGAAGGCCCGTGAATATCGGCATCTACGATCCCGACTTTGCGACCCACCGCAGCGAGCGCCAGCGCAATATTGGTGGTCAGTGTCGATTTGCCGACCCCACCCTTGCCACTGCCAATGGCGATCAGACGTGGTTTGCTGCGCGCCGCCGTCATCGCGACACGCACCGTTTCAATCCCCGCTACACCCGTCAGCGCGTCGCGAACCGCACCCTCCAGCGCGCCGCGCGCATCCGCATCCAGCCCCGATGCATCGACAATCAGCGTTGCGGCGGCGCCCTGTAGCCGCAGTGAGGATAATCTATCCCCCAATGCTGCCCTTGCCAAAGCCTCCGCCTGCCCTGCCAACGCGTCCGGCACCGCCCCTGTTCCTTTCGTCAAATAACCTCGTTGCCGCGCTGTTATCGTCCATTTTTGGCTTTGGCACTGTTTTTCGGCGAAACCCTTCTTATAAATGGCGCATGATCGACAAAATTTCTTCCCGATTTCGTGCGCGTCTGCGCGCCATCCGCCCGACGCTTTCGATGGTCGGCGGCCCATGGGGTGATGATGGCAGCGGCGATGATGGCGGGAAAGCGCCGGGCGAAAGGGGTCGGCCGCCGCGCAAAGCATCGCCCTGGCTGCCCGATGAAAATGGCCCCAGCCGCCCCAATGGCGGCTTTGATTCCTTGTGGAAGGGTCGTGGCTTTGGCGGCAACTTGCCCCCGATGGTGCAGGGGATAAATTGGTGGAAATGGGGCGGCATTTTATTGGCTGCGCTGTGGATTGTCGGCACGTCGGTGCACCGTTTGGAAGCGGAGGAAGAAGGGGTCGTCACTCGCCTTGGCAGTTACAGCCGCACGGTTGGCCCGGGCATCAGCCTCACCCTGCCCGCGCCGTTTGAATCGATGATAAAGATACCCGCGCGCCGGATCCAGACCATCGACATTCCCGGCAGCGATGCGCAGAATCTGGTGCTGACGGGCGATGCCAACATCATCAACCTTGCCTATACGGTGCGCTGGTCGGTCAAACAGCCACGGCTGTTCGCCTTTCAGTTGAACAATCCGGAAACCGCGATCCGCAGTGCCGCCGAAAGCGCGATGCGTTCGACGGTCGCCAATTTCAACCTAGCCCAGGCCATTGGTTCGGGGCAGACCGAAATCAGCCGTGATGTTGAACAAAGATTGCAAGCGATCCTCGATTATTATCGTTCGGGCGTGCGGGTGGAGGATGTGTCGATCCGCGTTTCTGCGCCGCCGAACGAAGTGGAAGAAGCGTTCAATAATGTGAACGTCGCCCGCCAGAATAGCGAGGCGGCAATCAACGGCGCGCGCGGCTTTGCCGCACAGATTGTCAATGCTGCGCAAGGGGATGCTGCGGAATTTGACCGTATTTATGAACAATATCGTCTGGCACCGCAGGTGACGCGCCGCCGCCTCTATTATGAAACGATGGAACAAGTGCTGCGTCCTTCGGAAAAGACGATAATCGATTCAAACAATCTTGTCCCCTATTTGCCGCTGCCTGAAGCACGGCGAACAGCGGAGCCGGCGGCGAATCCGAGCACGACGACCACTGTTGCAGGAGGCGGCCGATGAACCCGGTGCCCTTTGTCCTGCGCCACCCCGTGCAGACCGCGTTTGCCGGGCTGGGTCTGCTCATCCTCGCGATGATGAGCCTCAGCGTGGTTAGCGAAACGCAACAGGCGATCATCCTGCGCTATGGCCAGATCGAACGTATCATCAACCCCTACCGCCCCAATCAAAGCTTTGGCGCGACGGGGGCTGGTCTCAGCTTCCGTATCCCCTTTGTCGAACAGATTCAGTTGATCGACAAACGCGTGCTGGGGGTTGAAATTGACGGGCAACCAGTGCTGTCCACCGACCAATTGCGTATGCAAGTGGACGCCTACGCCCGTTATCGCATCGTTGACCCCGCGCGCATGTATGCCAGCATCCGCAATCAGGACGCGCTGGAAGGGCAGTTACGCAACCTCTTATCCTCAGCCTTGCGCAATGAATTGGGGCGGCGACCATTTTCGGCCTTGCTCAGCCCCGAACGGGCGCAGGTTATGGCGGGCATCCGCAATACCATGGCGCGCGATTCGCGGCGCTATGGGGTCGAGGTAATCGACGTTCGCATAAGCCGCGCCGAACTGCCCGAAGGGGCGCCGCGCGATTCGGCCTTTGAACGGATGCGCACCGCCCGCGCCCAAGAAGCAGCAACGATTTTGGCAGAGGGGCAAAAACAGGCGCAAATCGTCCGCGCCGATGCGCAGGCACAGGCGGCGCAGATTTATGCCAACAGCTTTGGCAAAGACCCCGAATTTTATGCTTTCTGGCGGGCAATGCAGTCCTATCGTGTTACCTTTCAGTCGGAGGGTGCGGGCCAATCTACCTTTGTCCTGCGCCCGGGGGAGGGGTATTTGTCCGAATTTGGCAATCGTTCGGCGCGTTAGTGCGACATAGCGATACGCCAGTTTGTCGCTGACATTGTTATCGTCTATTCATGTAGACGGTGCTATGGCGGCAATGATGCGGCGATGCTTGCCAAGAGTGATTTCGAGTGAAATGGCACATTTCACGACTCGGAAATCACGGCAAGCAGGGATAGTTAGAGCCTGTTTCGATTCAATCTAATCGAAACAGGCTCTAACCCGCCCAAGCTGCTTAACCCCTCGCGCCAAGTTTGACGTGTTTCAACAAAGGAATTTCGCCGGTGT
>CAUJJQ010000020.1 GCA_963205285.1 Pseudomonadota bacterium
AATGGTAAGGCATTTTCCAGTGCGACAGCTGCATCGGTCACAACCAGATAGCGAGCCTGATCTTCACCAAATGCTTCAGCGATGCTTGGCACTTTATCCAATGCGAAGCCGATATCTGCGGCCAGCGCCATTTCGGTGAGGGCAACTGCCATGCCACCGTCGCTGATGTCGTGCACCGCCTTGGCCTGTCCGGCTTCAATCAGATGGCGGATATACTCGCCATTGGCTTTTTCGACATCAAGGTCGACGCGCGGTGCCTTGCCATCTTCGCGTCCGTGGATGACGCGTAGCCAGCTTGATTGACCAAGATGACGGCCATCGCCGCCGACCAGCCAGACCTGGTCGCCCGCGCGAAAACCACCAATTCCTACCGCCTTTTCCCAATTCAGGATCACGCCGACGCCGCCAATCGCCGGCGTCGGCAAAATTGCGCTGCCGCCGCCCGTCGCCTTGCTCTCATTATAGAGGCTGACATTACCCGATACGATCGGGAATTGGAGCGCGCGGCAAGCTTCGCCCATGCCGGTGAGGCAGCCGGTAATCTGCGCCATGATTTCGGGGCGCTGCGGATTGCCGAAGTTCAGGCAGTTGGTCACCGCCAACGGCGTGGCACCGACGGCGGAGATATTGCGATATGCCTCTGCAATCGCCTGCTTGCCGCCCTCCATAGGGTCGGCATAGCAATAGCGCGGGTTGCAGTCAGTCGAAATGGCGATAGCTTTCTGACTGCCGTGAACACGTACTAGGGCGGCATCACCGCCCGATTTTTGTACGCTATTACCGCCAACCTGGCTGTCATATTGTTCCCAGATCCAGCGCCGTGATGCGATGTCCGCGCTCGCCATAAGGTGCACCAAATCAGCGCCCAAATCTGCGCTTTCGGCAATCTCACCCAGCGGCTTAACTGCTGTCCACGCCTTATATTCGGCCACGCTGGCCGATTGCCGGTCATAAAGTGGTGCATCATCGGCGAGCGGTGCGAGTGGAATGTCGCAAACAATTTCGCCATGATGCTCGAGAACCATCCGGCCGGTGTCGGTAACCCTACCGATTACCGCAAAATCCAGGTCCCATTTGCGGAAAATCGCTTCGGCAAATTCTTCCTTGCCCGGTTGTAGCACCATTAGCATGCGTTCCTGGCTTTCGGACAGCATCATTTCATAGGCGCTCATGCCCGTTTCCCGCTGCGGCACGTCATCCATTTTGAGGTGGAGGCCAACCCCACCCTTGGACGCCATTTCGACGGAGGAGGATGTGAGGCCCGCTGCTCCCATGTCCTGAATCGCAACGATTGCGTCCGATGCCATCAACTCCAAACAAGCTTCAATAAGCAATTTTTCGGTAAAGGGATCGCCAACCTGTACGGTCGGGCGCTTATCCTCGTCACCCTCCTCAAAGTCGGCGCTCGCCATGGTCGCACCATGGATGCCGTCGCGTCCGGTCTTGGACCCGACATAGACAATCGGATTGCCGACCCCGCTGGCAGCAGAATAGAAAATCTTGTCGGCGCGTGCGACGCCAACTGTCATCGCATTGACCAGAATATTGCCATTATAAGCGGGATGGAAATTCACTTCACCGCCAACCGTCGGCACACCGACGCAATTGCCATAGCCACCAATACCAGCCACCACGCCGGATATCAGGTGGCGCATCTTGGGATGATTTGGATCACCGAAACGCAGCGCGTTCATATTGGCAATTGGCCGTGCGCCCATGGTGAAAACATCACGTAAAATGCCGCCGACGCCGGTTGCCGCGCCCTGATAGGGTTCAATGTAGCTGGGGTGGTTGTGGCTTTCCATTTTGAAGATGGCGGCATCGCCATCGCCAATGTCAATGACGCCGGCATTCTCGCCCGGGCCGCAAATGACCCACGGAGCCTCTGTCGGCAGTTTTTTCAAATGGATGCGCGACGATTTATAGGAACAATGTTCGGACCACATTACCGAAAAAATGCCCAGTTCTACCAGATTGGGCGTGCGACCCAACGCGGTCAAGACGCGCGTATATTCTTCTTCGGAAAGGCCGTGGTCGGCGACGATCTGGGGCGTAATTTCGCTCATAGGCGGGCCATTAGCGCCGCTTTGAATTTTATGCCAGCCTCTGCAACCCGCGGTAGCTTCAATCCAGATCAACATCCTCGCCGTGCGGGCCATGGTGATGCGACTGCATGGCATCAGAGAAGGCGGCTGCCAAAATGCCGGTTGGCATCGCAATCAGTCCGACGCCGGATAGCGCAATGAATGCAGCGGCAAAACGACCGGCTGCGGTGATGGGATATGCATCGCCATAGCCGATGGTGGTCATGGTGACCACAGCCCACCACATGGCTCGCGGAATCGAACCAAATTGGTCGGGCTGAACTTCCCCCTCTATCCAGTAAAGCAGCGTCGCACCAAAAACCATGAACATGATGGCAATGCCGGCAGTTACCCCCAATTCAAAGCGTCGCGAATAAACGGCAGCGCTGATGCCATGGACAGCCGCCGATAATTTGCCGAGCCGAGCCAAACCCAATATTCGGACTAGGCGCAGCATGCGCAGTGATGCGACATCGCCTGCAATCAACGGGGCGAAGGCGGCAAGGACGACGATAAGGTCGATAATCGCACTGGGGCTGCGGACAAAGCGCCAGCGTTTGGCCCATGGGCCCTCGTCGCCGGGAACTTCGGCTGCCACCCACAGCCGTGCGACATATTCGACCGCAAAAACTGTCCCAAACACATATTGCAGACCGCTGAAGATATGTTGGCGGCCGCGCACGATTAGCGGCTCGGTTTCGATGATAGCGGTAAGCGTTGCCATGACGATAAGTAGGAGGAGGCAGATATTCAGCCAACTTAACCCGCGCTTCGTGCGCGCTTTGGGTTCCAGCAGTAGCCACAGGCTGCGGCGCAAATTGCCATAGTGCACGGCTGATTATTCCCCGCTTTGACACCCATCCAGATGGTCTATGGTGTAACGAGCGAAGCCGCGCACGCAAGTCAGGTAATATAGCGCGGGCAATTCCTGCCTTGTCGCTTGACCCTGTTGCGCACCAGCGCCAATAATCGGGACATGACCAACACCCCAGTACCTGCCGATTTGGCCGCCCTCAGCTTTGAAGCTGCGATGGAAGAATTGGGCCATATCGTGCGCCAGTTGGAGGAAGGGCGCGTCCCACTGGATGAAGCCATTGCGCTGTATGAGCGTGCGACCGCGCTCAAGCAGCATTGCGACGCCCGATTGCAGGCGGCAGAGGCGCGGATTGAGCAGATTCGTGTTGCAACTGATGGTTCGGTCGTGGGTGCAACGCCCTTCGACGCCGATTGAAATGGCACGATTGGACGAACAGCCGACGCCACTGCTGGCTGCGGCAATGGATGATATCGCGCGAGATACCGACGCGTTTTTCGCACATTTGCTGGACCCGTGCGCTGACGCGCGTGCACCGCTGTTCGACGCGATGCGTCATGCAGCCATCGGCGGGGGCAAAAGGTTGCGTCCTTTGCTGGTTCGCGCATCGGCGCAGCTATTTGCGGTTGATGGTGTTTGCGCCTTGCGCGCGGGTGCAGCGGTGGAGGCTATCCACGTATATTCGCTGATCCATGATGATCTGCCCGCAATGGATGATGATGATATGCGCCGCGGCAAGCCGACCGTGCACCGCGCATTTGATGAGGCGACCGCGATATTGGCGGGCGATGCGCTGCATGATCTGGCGTTTGAGATTTTGTCTGACTCCGCCACCCACAGCGATCCGTTCGTTCGATTGGAACTAATTGCCGAACTGGGGCGCGCCGCAGGGCCGGCGGGGATGGCAGGCGGGCAGATGATGGATTTGGCAGCGGCCAAGCATCACTTTGACCTCGCCACTATTACGCGGCTGCAGCAGATGAAGACCGGCGCACTTATCCATTGGAGTGTGGAGGCGGGAGCGGTTTTGGGACGCGTGCCCAGTGATGCGCGTGGCGCCTTGCGTGGCTATGCGCGCGATATCGGCCTAGCCTTTCAGATCATCGATGACCTGATCGATGTCGAGGGGGATGCGGTGACGGTAGGTAAGGCTGTTGGCAAGGATGCAGCAGCGGGCAAGGCGACCTTTGTGACGTTGATGGGACCAGCGCGCGCGCGTGAACAGGCCGCCCATTTGGTTGATCAGGCGATCTCCCATTTGACAACATATGGGCCGGAAGCAGATTTATTACGTGATATTGCACATTTTATTGGCGCGCGTGGATATTAGGGGCAGGTCATGGCACATCGAATCGGCGTTTATCCCGGCACTTTTGACCCCATCACATTAGGGCATATGGATATTATTCGGCGCGGGGCCAAATTGGTGGATCAATTGGTCATCGGCGTCACCACCAATATCAGCAAAGCTCCGATGTTTGGCGATGGTGAACGGCTGTCGATGGTCGAACGCGAAGTGGCGGCGGCGGGTATTACGAATGTTCGCGTCGTCGGCTTTAACGCACTGCTGATGGATTTTGCCGATCAGCAGGGTGCGAGCATCATCGTGCGCGGATTGCGGGCTGTTGCCGACTTTGAATATGAATATCAGATGGCGGGCATGAACCAGCAGATCAACGACCGCGTGGAGACCGTGTTTCTGATGGCGGATGTCGGCTTGCAGCCGATTGCATCGCGTCTCGTTAAGGAAATCGCGCTCTATGGTGGCCCGATTGACAGATTTGTTTCGCCAGCCGTGACCCGCGACGTTATCGAGCGCGTCGATTCCATTGGACGAAAGGGGTCATGACGCGTTAATCGCGCGCCCGTTATTCGCGTCGGTCGATTCCGAACATTGAGGATGCAGCATTGCCCCATTTACTGCCCAAACCGACCAGCTTCTCCCACGCACGCCGCGCGGTGATGATGGCGCTGTTCGCCGTGCCCGCCATGGCAATGGCGCAAACGCCGCCCGATACACCTGCCGCACCTGCTGCACGGCCCGAACGCGCAGTGGTGGCGACGCTCCCACCCGCCGATATAGCCAATGTGCCTGAGCAGATTTTAGCGCTTGATTTGTCGACCGGTGGTCGCGTCCTCATCCAATTGCGCCCTGATGCAGCGCCGCAAACGGTGGAACGCATCAAGATATTGGCACGGCAGGGCTTTTATAACGGGCTGACCTTTCATCGCGTCATCGATGGCTTCATGGCGCAAGGCGGCGACCCGCGTGGTGACGGAACGGGTGGCAGCCAATTGCCGGACCTTCCAGCCGAATTTAATACGCTGCCACATGTGCGGGGCGCCGTTTCCATGGCGCGTGCGCAGGAGTTTAACAGCGCCAACAGCCAGTTTTTCATCATGCTGCTGCCACGCCTGACGCTCGACGGCAATTATACGGTTTTTGGCCGAGTCGTATCAGGGATGGAGTTTGTTGACCGGATTGAACGAGGCGAACCCCCCGCCAATCCCGCGCGGATTTTACAGGCATCGATCTTGGCCGACAACCTGC
>CAUJJQ010000021.1 GCA_963205285.1 Pseudomonadota bacterium
ATCCTCCAACCGGTCAACCATGCGCGACAGGGTGATGGGTTCCACCTCTATCAAATCGGCAGCCGCGCTCTGCGACAGGCCGGGATTGCGCAGCACAACGCCGAGCAGGCGCCATTGCGGGCCGGTAATGCCGGCACCGCGCACGCGCCCCTCAAACGCACGGCGAAACAGTCGCCACGCATCGGACATTAAGAAGGGAAATGGATCACCCATAAGCTTCGATATAATAGCAATGCTTATTATATGCAAGGGCGAAGGCTGGGGGCTTTTGCGGAGGGTTATGTCGCTCTATGATGTGGTCAATGACCGCCATGACTCCCAGCGATGCCGCCCTGCTCACGTCCGAATTCTTCGACGCACGCGACGGTACGCGGCTGCATCTCAGCCACATGGGACAGGGAAGAGCGCTAATCCTTGTCCACGGGCTATTTTCCAATGCGACGGTGAATTGGATTAAATATGGTCATGCCGCGACCATCGCCGCTGCGGGATATCATGTCATAATGCCCGATTTGCGCGCGCACGGACAAAGCGGTGCGCCGCAAGATGCCGCCCATTATCCAGCGGATATATTAAGCACAGACTTGGCCGATCTCGTTGTCCATCTGGGGCTGGACAATTTTGACTTGGGTGGCTTTTCCCTCGGCGCGCGCACCATCGTTCGCGCGCTGGTTACCCAATTGGTGTCGCCTAGTCGTGTCATTTTGGGTGGCATGGGTTTGGCCGGGCTTTCCAATTGGGCGAAGCGCGGTGATTTTTTCCGTCGGGTAATCGACAGGTTTGATGCCGCAAAACGAGGTGATGATATCTGGATGGCAGTCCAATTTATGAAAACCATGGGGGTGGACAGGACGGCCGCGCGTCATTTGCTGGCCAGTCTGGTTGATACATCGACGAGCGCGCTCAGCGCCATCCGCCAGCCGACATTGGTGGTTTGCGGCAGTGAAGACAGGGACAATGGAGATCCGGCGGCGCTGGCCACGGCCTTGCCCGACGCGCAGCACGCTGTCATCCCCGGCACGCATATGGGCTGCATCGTCGGCAAGGATCTGGGGATCGCCATGGCGCAGTTTCTGTGCGACACTGCGCCCGTCATCGGCGCTTGACGACAGGCGTCGACGGTTCCAAAACGCCCGCGTTTCCAAAACGGGGAGAGACTGATGTTCCTGCCGCACCGCATTCGCCGCGCCACCATGTTGGCGTTCACCATCTCACCCTTGGCGTTGGCCAGTCCGGCATGGGCCGACGATGCAGCGCCGCTGTCGATCAGCGCCAGTGCGGTAACCAGTGCTGCGGCAGAAACCGCAACTACACCGCCCCCCGCCAACCCGACGCCGGCGGATGTCGATGCCTTTTTGAGCCGGGCGGAAACAGATTTGCTGGCTGGAGTGAACCAGGCCGGGCGCGCTGAATGGGTATATGAAAACTTCATCACCCAGGACACAGAGGTGCTGACGGCAGAGGCGGGCGCGGCCTTTAGTGAAATGCAGGTACGTTATGCGCTCGAAGCGGCGCATTATGCGACCACACCGGGCCTTAACCCCGAACAGACGCGCAAGCTCACCATGTTGCGCACGTCGATTGTGCTGCCCGCCCCGACGACCGATGGCGCAGCGCAGGAATTGGCGACCCTCACCGCGCGCATGTCGTCACGCTATGGCGCGGGACACGGCACGCTGCGCGGTGAGCCAATTAATGGGTCGGACATTGAAGAGGCGATGGGGACCAATCGCAACCCGGCTGAATTGCAGGAAATGTGGACGAGTTGGCACAATAATGTCGGCGCGCCTAACCATGATGATTATGCGCGGATGGTGACCCTCGCCAACCGGGGCGCTCGCGAATTGGGCTATAATGATGCCGGCGAATTATGGCGCGCGGGCTATGACATGTCGCCAGAGGAATTTTCGCAGCTAACCGAGCGTCTGTGGCAGGAGGTGCGCCCGCTTTATGTCGCGCTCCATTGCTATGTGCGCGCCAAATTGTCCGAACATTATGGTGCGGATGTGCAGGCACCTACAGGGCCGATCCGCGCCGATCTGCTCGGCAATATGTGGGCGCAGGAATGGGGTAATATCTACGATATTGTCGCGCCGCCGGGGGCGGGCGATATTGGCTATGACCTTACCGATTTGCTGACCGGTCATAATTATGACGCACTGCGTATGGTGCATCAGGGGGAGAGTTTTTACACGTCGCTCGGCCTTGCGCCGCTGCCCGAAACTTTCTGGCAGCGCAGCCTGTTCACCAAGCCAGCCGACCGCGAAGTCATCTGCCATGCCTCCGCATGGGATATCGACAATGTCGAAGATTTGCGCATCAAAATGTGCATCAAAGTCAACGCCGATGATTTCACGACCATCCACCACGAACTGGGGCATAATTTCTATCAGCGTGCCTATAACCGGCTGAGCTATCTCTACCTCAACGGGGCCAATGATGGGTTCCACGAAGCCATTGGTGATACGATGGCGCTGTCTATTACGCCGGAATATCTGGTGCAGATAGGCCTACTTGACCGCTCGGCCGTCCCCGGCGCCGACCGCGACATTGGCCTGTTGCTGCGTCAGGCGATGGACAAAGTGGCGTTCCTGCCCTTTGGCCTGATGATCGACCGCTATCGTTGGGGCATTTTTTCCGGCGCGATCCAACCCAATGGTTACAACAGCGGTTGGAATGCGCTGCGGCTGCAATATCAAGGCATATTGCCGCCCGGCGAACGCCCCGCCGATGGTTTTGACGCTGGCGCGAAGTATCATATTCCGGCCGGTGTTCCCTACACCCGCTATTTCCTTGCCCGCATCCTCCAATTCCAATTTTATCAGGCTGCATGCGAACAGGCTGGTTGGACAGGGCCACTCCACCGGTGCAGCTTTTACGGCGATGCAGAGGTTGGTGCCCGCCTCAACACCATGCTCGAAATGGGCGCAAGCCGCCCATGGCCCGACGCACTCGAAGCCTTTACCGGTACCCGCGAAATGTCGGGACGCGCGATGATCGCCTATTTTCAGCCGCTGCTGACGTGGCTTAACGAGCAAAATCAGGGTCGTGATTGCGGGTGGTAAGGGATTTTGCGCGGGGGAGGGGAAAGTTCCTCCCCCCGCGCGGCATACGCCGTTACCTCATCAACGGAACGGCGGCTCGTTAAAGGC
>CAUJJQ010000022.1 GCA_963205285.1 Pseudomonadota bacterium
CTGCTGATATTTGGACAGGCGAAAAAACCAGCTTTCCTCTACCAGCCACTCAACCGGCGTCCCTTGCGGTGACAGGCGCACGCCATCGTCGCCCAGCGTCGTTTCCTTTTCATCGTAAAATGCCTCATCGCGCAGCGAATACCAACCGGCATAGCGATCAAGATATAGGTCACCGCTCGCCACCATATGATCCCACAACGCTCGGCTGGCGTCATGGTGGCGTTCCTCTGTAGTGCGCACAAATGCATCGACAGAAATGTTAAGTTTGACGCACATCTCACGGAAATAAGACGACATTTCATCTGCAAGGCTGATGGTGCTGCGCCCCGCATCGCGCGCGGTTTGCATCATTTTCAAACCATGTTCGTCGGTGCCAGTAATGAAGCGCACGTCGCGCCCGGATGCGCGCATGAAACGGGCAATCGCATCGCCCGCAATCGCTTCATACGCATGGCCAATGTGCGGGCGACCATTGGGATAGGAGATGGCGGTCGTAATATAAAATGGTTCGGACATGGCGCTTGCCTCTAACGGGCCGCGCGCCAATTGCCTAGGGTCAGGGCGTTTTATGTGTGCGCGGCCACCCCGCCGGCCAAATTGCGTAGGGCATCGGCGATTGCATAGCCGACCATCACCGGGCTTTCCGACTGGCTGGCGGCAACGCGCCCAATCGACAAAATCCTCGCGCGCGCGTCGAGTGCATCGACCTGCGCGCCCCCTCGCGCGCGCCGCGCCGCATGTTCTGCTACGGCGGCGGCCCCTTCAATCAGTGCCGGGATCATCATCGCGCCGCCTGCGCCGCCCAGCAACTTTGCCAAATCGGCACGGTATTTGCCGTCATGATCACCGCTTTTGGCAACAGCGTCGAGCAGCGGCATTATTTCGGGCAACCGCGCGGTCAAATATTGCTCGGCACGTCCGGGCGAACCATGCGCAACATCCAGCAATAGCGCGCGTTCGCGCGCGCCCAAATCCGGTTGCCGCGCCGCGAGCATCGCATCGCCACGCGCGGTATCCCACATAAAGTCAAGCCGACGGCAGCGCGAACGAATGGTTGGCAATAACCGTCCCGGCTGATGGGAAATCAGCAAAAACAGGCTGGCGGGCGGCGGTTCTTCCAATAGCTTTAGCAGTGCATTGGCCGCGCCCCGTTCCAAATCATCTGCCGCGTCGATGACGATGGCGCGCCATTGGCTGAGCGCCGGACGCTTCTGACAGCGCGCCTGTAACTGGCGCACTTGTTCGATGTTGATTGCGCGCGCCACATCCTCCGTTTTGGGGGGCTTGCCATCCTTGGGGATTTTATCCTTGGGCACTTCGCGCTTTAACCACAGGAAATCGGGGTGGCTGCTCGCCGCCATCAAACTGGCGACCTGCCCGCCCGCACGGCAATTCAGCGGCCCTATGTGCGTTGCCGCACGCGCCGCACCATCATCCAGCAAAAAGGCTGCCGCACCCAGCGCCCACGCGCTTTTGCCAATCCCCGGCGGCCCGCAGAGCAACCATGCATGCGGCATCCGCCCGGCGGCCAGTGCAGCCCGAAACAGCGCGTCCGCTTCGGCATAAATATCGTCGGATCCGGCGGTCATGGCAATAAATCGCCCAGTGCGTTGACTAGGCGCGCCGTCACCACATCGGGCGCGCCCGCCGCATCAATGGTCCGAAACCGTTCAGGCTCCGCCGTTGCCATCGCCTGAAATGCGGCATTCACCGCGCTGTGAAAGGCAGTATCGCGTCCCTCTATCCGGTCATTGCCCGCACTGCCGCGCGCGTGTCGCCGTGCCGAAGTCTCTGCTCCATCCACCTGCAACAACAAAGTCCTGTCCGGCAAAAGCCCGCGTGAACCCACCGCGTGCAGCGCCATGATATCGCCATCGGCCATACCGCTCCCCCCGCCCTGATAGGCACGTGTTGAATCGACAAAACGGTCGCAAATGACCCAATCACCGCGTTCCAGCGCCGGGCGGATCAGCCGCGCGACATGGTCTGCGCGCGCGGCAGCGAACAACAAAGCCTCCGCCTCCCGCCCCCAGGCGTCGGCTGGAGCGTGCAGTAATAATTGGCGGATTGCCTCTGCCCCCGGGCTGCCCCCCGGTTCGCGCGTTTCGATGACCGAGAGACCGCGCGTGCGCAGCGCCACCGCCAAAGCGCGGGCTTGCGTCGATTTGCCGACACCCTCCCCCCCCGCGAGCGTAATGAAACGGCCAGCGCCGCTCATGGGCCGCGCTGGATCACCGCGCCCGGCTGCCCCGCACTACGCAAGCGGCGCAGTTCCGCCTCTGCCGCCGCGGCCGTGGCAAAAGGGCCGGTACGCACGCGATAGACGTTGCCGCTTTGTTCAACCCGTGCACCGATCCGCCGCGCCAGCACTTCTGCCCGTTCGCGCGACGAAAATGCACCGATCTGGACGCTGAACGGGCCAGTGCCGCTGGGGGCCGCATTGCCCGCCGCAGCCTCGGCTCGCGTTGTTGCCGTCGCGGGCGGTGAAGTGGGCGCGGTGGCAGCGACATAGCCGTTCGGACGCGGCAGGCGCGCCACCCGTTCGCGCAAAATGTCGAGCAGGCTTTGCGGCGTGTCGATGCGTTGCAACGTCGGCTCGCCTCGCCGCAATGTCATGCGGTCACCCTCTGGCGGGTTGACGCGGCGCACGCGCACCTGTGCCATCCCGCGTTCTGCAATGCCCAATTGTGCAGCCGCACCCGCCGACAAATCAATCAACCGGTTGGGGTCGGCAGGTCCGCGATCATTTATCCGCACCAAAATCGTCCGCCCGGTGTCTAACCGGGTCACCTCGACATAGCTCGGCAGTGGCAAGGTGCGGTGTGCAGCGCTGACGCCCGATGGCCGAAAAGCCTCCCCATTCGCCGTCGGTTGCACGTCCAATTCGCCGCCATACCAACTGGCATAGCCCACTTCGTCATAATCCGCCTGATCAACGGGGACATAGCGTTGCGCCCCGATGTTATAGGGCGCGCCGACGATGACCGGCCCATCGGCAACCATGCTGGCAGGTGTTGCCGGGGCGGTCGCCGCGCGCGGTGCACCCTCCCCCCCCATCATGCCACAGCCTGACAGCAGTAAAATTGCCGCCGGTGCGGCCAGTTTAAGGTTCAATCGCATCTGCCAATAGCCCCACCGAAAGCGCGTAAAAATTGGAACAATTATAATCGAGGATGGCGCGATAGCTGCCGCTTAGCAAATAAGCGGTTTGCCCCGGCCCATCGGGTTCAATCAGGCTGAGCAGCATGTCGCCCGCCGGAACACGACCCTCGAAAACCACCCCGCGAGCGCGCCATTCATCCGCCGTCAGGTAACGACTGTGGCGCGCAAAAACACGCGGGCAGCGCGGTGATGCACTGCGCGGCGCAATGTCGTTGCGGTTCAGCCCAGCGGGCACCGACACGGCATAACCCCAGTGTTCGCCGCGTTTATAGCCCGAAACCTGCAAATAATGGGCGATGCTGGCCAACGCATCGGCCTGATTATTCCAGATGGCGGCCACCCCGTCCCCATCGCCATCCTGCGCCATGCGCAAATAAACCGACGGCAGGAATTGCGGATGGCCGATAGCGCCTGCCCAACTGCCGGTCAGCGCGGCGGGCGGTGCACCCTGTTCCACCATGACGAGCGCCGAAAGAAACTCTTCTTCGAACAAGGCGCGTCGCCGCCCATCATAAGCCAGCGTTGCGAGCGCGCGCAAAATGTCAAAATCACCGGTAATCCGGCCATAATTGGTTTCATGGCCATATATGCCGAGGATAACGCCTGCCGGAACGCCGGTGCGCTGGCTTATGGTGGCAAGGTGCGCGCGTTCGCGCCCGAAAACCGCCTGTCCACCCGCGATCCGCGCCGCATCTACATGGCGGCGGCGATATGGCTCAAAGGGGGAGATTGGGGCATTGGGGTCCACCCGCACCTCATCACGCTGCCCCCGGTCGAGCGCCACGACCCGCGCATTATAGCTAAGCCCGCTGGTTGCGCGTTCAAATGTCGTAGCCGAAACCCCGCGCGCCGCCGCCTTTGCCCGCAGCGAGGCGACATAGGCCGAAAAACCATCAGCAGGCGGGGATATTGCGTTGGATTGCGGCGCAGCAGGTGCAGGCGCGGGGGTGGTAGCTGGGGCGGGCGTCGCCACCTGCGCATCGGCACGGTTGAGCGTTGCGCCGCAAAGCAGCACCGCCGCAACGGCAGCGGCAAATCGGAATCGGTGGGGGGCAGGACGCATCATCGGCGCAACCTTGCCAGCTTTACCCCGTAACGAAAAGGGGGCGGGCATAGTTTCCTGCCAAACCATATTCCCACGACGCAGAAAACCTCTATAGGCGACAAAACCGCCGTGA
>CAUJJQ010000023.1 GCA_963205285.1 Pseudomonadota bacterium
CAAACGCTTGGCCTGTTTCGGCCCCGCCGGTCACTACCGCCATTTCATTGGCATCATAATATTGCGGCACCAGTTCGGCAAAGAGCGCGGCGGTGTTGGGGGTAAATTCGGATGGCTTGGCCATCGCGCGGTTACCCGCCGCAAATACCCCCGCCAATGGAGTCATCACCATCCCGATCGGGAAATTCCATGGCGCGATGATGCCGACCACCCCCTTTGGCTGATATTCGACCCGCGCGCTCGCCCCCAATAGTCCCAACGGAAACAGGGTTTTGCGCTTGTCGGCGCGCATCCATGCCGACAGATTCTTGCACGCATATTTTAGCGCATTGGCCGACGCGATAACGTCGGTCATCATCGTCAATTCGCGCGGACGGTTGCCAAAATCCTCACTCACCGCGTTGCACCATGCGTCGCCATGATCGACCATCATCGCAATCGCGCGGGTCAAACGGTCACGGCGCAGCGCCAGTGGCACCGGCAGATTGGCGGCAAAATCCGCGCGCTGCGCATCGAGCAAAGCGCGCATTGCCGTCGCATCATGGCTGTCTGCGCTCACCAGATTATCTGCCTTTTTGACCATTTTTCGTTCCCCATCCCCGCAACCTCGCCGGATGCAACAAGCAATCATGCTACTGACAGCGATGCAAGCATAAATTGGTAGCGTTGAACCCACCGATAAATTGGCGCAAAATGGACGCATGCCCAACCTCCACCCCCGCATAGCCGCCGTCACCGACCGGATTATCGAGCGCAGCAAGCCGCGCCGCGCCCAATATCTGCAACAAATGGCCGACCAGCGCGCGCATGGCGTCAACCGGCACAATTTGTCGTGCGGCAATCTGGCGCATGGTTTTGCGGCGAGCGAAGGTGACAAGCCGACCATCCGCGCGGGCAGCGCGATGAACATCGGCATCGTCAGCGCCTATAATGACATGCTCTCGGCGCATCAGCCCTATGGCCGTTACCCCGAAATGCTGAAACTTGCGGCGCGCGCATTGGGGGCGAGCGCGCAGGTCGCAGGCGGGGTGCCCGCGATGTGCGATGGGGTGACGCAAGGTCAGGCGGGGATGGATTTGTCGCTGATGAGCCGCGACAATATCGCCCAAGGAACCGCCATCGCGCTCAGCCATGCGATGTTCGAGGGCGCGCTGATGCTGGGCATTTGCGACAAGATCGTCCCCGGCATGTTGATCGGCGCGCTGCGATTTGGCCATCTGCCGATGATTTTCGTCCCCGCAGGCCCCATGCCATCGGGCATCGCCAACAAGGAAAAGGCGCGCGTCCGCCAGCTATATGCAGAGGGTAAGGTCGGGCGTGACGAATTGCTCGACGCCGAAGCGGCGAGTTACCATGCGCCGGGCACCTGCACTTTTTACGGCACCGCCAACAGCAACCAGATGTTGATGGAAATCATGGGGCTGCACATGCCGGGCGCCGCCTTTGTCGCGCCCGGCACCCCGCTGCGCGATGCGTTAAACCGCGCGGCGGTGGCGCGGCTGTTGCACATTGGCGGCGATGGCGCGGATTATCGCCCGCTCAGCGCCTGCGTTGATGAACGCGCGATTGTGAATGCGATCGTCGGGTTGATGGCGACCGGCGGATCGACCAACCATGCGATCCATATCCCCGCCATCGCGCGTGCGGCGGGGATTGCCGTCGATTGGCAGGATTTTGCCGATATTTCCGCCCACGTCCCGCTATTGGCGCGGGTCTACCCCAATGGCAGCGCCGATGTGAACCATTTCCATGCGGCGGGCGGCATGGCCTTTGTCACCCGCGAATTATTGCACGCGGGCCTGATCCACGGGGATATTTTGACCATCGGCGGCAGCATGGCCGATTATGCGCGCGCGCCCATGCTCGACAGCGACAATCTGGTCTGGCGCGATGCCGCGCAGCAAAGCGGCAATGCCGATATTTTGCGCCCCCTCACCACCCCCTTTGCAAGCGATGGCGGGATGAAGTTGCTGGTCGGCAATTTGGGCCGCGCGGTGATAAAGGTGAGCGCGGTTGCTCCGGACGCGCAAAATATCACTGCACCCGCGCGCGTCTTTACCGACCAAAATGCCGTTCTTTCCGCGTTCAAAGCGGGCGAACTGGATGGTGATTTTGTGGTCATCGTGCGCTTTCAGGGGCCGCGCGCCAATGGTATGCCCGAATTGCATAAATTGACCCCGGCCCTGTCTGCCTTGCAGGACAGGGGGCACAAGGTCGCGCTGCTGACCGATGGGCGGATGTCGGGGGCGAGTGGCAAGGTTGCTGCCGCCATCCACCTGACCCCCGAAGCCCTCGCCGGGACAGATGGGGTGGCAGGGCCGCTCGCCCGCGTCATAGATGGCGACATCATCCGCATTTCAGCCAGCGACGGGCTGGTCGAGGCGCTGGTCGATGCGGCAGACTGGGCCGCGCGCACCCCCGCCGCGCCGCCGCCGCCGGCCCGCGATGGCATCGGCACAGGGCGGGAGCTTTTTGCGCTGCACCGGGGCCACGCCGATGATGCCGAAAAGGGCGCGAGCGCGATGCTGACGGCAATGGAAAGCCTGCTCGACCAACACTAATGCCGCATTGCAGCATTTAATTTGCGTCATGCGCCAATCCTGCTTAGGCTCCGCACAAATTCACCCATGAGCGGAGTCCCAAACCATGTCCGATGCCATCGTCTTTCTGTCCTATGCCCGCACCCCGATGGGCGCGATGCAGGGCGCGCTTTCCGATGCAACAGCCACAGATTTGGGCGCGACTGCGGTAAAGGCGGCGGTCGAACGCGCAGGCATCGACCCCGCATCGGTCGAACGGCTGTATATGGGCTGTGTCCTCCCCGCCGGTCTTGGGCAAGCACCCGCGCGTCAGGCCGCGATAAAGGCGGGCCTGCCCCAATCGGTCGAGGCGACCACGGTCAACAAGGTTTGCGGTTCGGGGATGCAGACGGTGATCATGGGGGCAGAGGCGCTGGCAGCGGGCAGCGTCGATATGCTGGTGGCTGGCGGCATGGAATCGATGACCAACGCCCCCTACCTCCTCAAAAAACATCGTTCGGGCGCGCGCATCGGCCATGACACCGCCTATGACCATATGTTTCTGGACGGGCTGGAAGATGCCTATGAACCCGGCCGCGCGATGGGGACTTTCGCGCAGGACACCGCCAATGGCTATCAACTGACGCGCGAAGAACAGGATGCTTATTCGATTGAATCGCTGCGCCGCGCGCAGGCCGCTATTGCCAGCGGGGGCTTTGCCAGCGAAATTGCGCCGGTCACGATAAAGGGGCGCAGCGGCGACACCATCGTCGATACCGACGAAGCACCGGGCAAGGGCCGGCCGGACAAAATCCCCGCGCTCAAACCCGCCTTTGCCAAGGATGGGACGATTACGGCGGCCACATCCTCCTCCATATCCGATGGTGCTGCCGCCGTCGTGATGACGCGCCAGAGCGTTGCCGATGCGGCAGGCAAGGCACCCGTCGCGCGGCTCATCGCCCATGCAGCGCATGCCCAAGCGCCCAAGGATTTTACCATCGCCCCCATCGGCGCAATCAACAAATGTCTGGCCAAAGCGGGCTGGCGCATCGATGATGTTGACCTGTTCGAAGTCAACGAAGCCTTTGCCTGCGTCGCCATGTTTGCGATGCGCGACCTCGGCATCGCGCATGAAAAGATTAACGTGCATGGCGGGGCCACCGCATTGGGGCACCCCATCGGCGCATCGGGCACGCGCATCATCACCACGCTGATCGGCGCGCTGAAAGCGACGGGCAAGAAACGCGGCATCGCCAGCCTTTGCATCGGCGGGGGCGAAGCAACGGCGGTAGCGGTCGAATTGGTTTGATGCGGCGGGCCGCCCGCCGCATCGCCCCCATCGCGCTCACCATCGCCGCCATGGGCGGGCCCATGTTCGCGCCGCCGATGGCAAGCGCGCATCAAGCAGCGCCCAGCGAGGCCGAAGTTTCGGACGCCGAATTGCAGGCGTTGGTCGCTGTGATAGTGCGTGGGCAAGCACTATATCGTTATGATCAGGCGGCATGGCACACCACCGACACGATGATCGTTGATACGCCGCGCGATCTGGCGCAACAAGTGCGCGGCTGGGTCGTGGTGCCCGCAGAAAATCGCGGGCTGCGCGCCATATATTATGGCGGAGCGGCTGGCGCGCATTTCGCCATTTATTCGACACTATGGACGGGCGGCACCAATGTCAGCGAACGACGTGTGTTGCGCACAGCCGATGAAAGCCGCATCGGTGGGGAGGCGGCACGGCTGATCGCGCTGCGCGACGCGGTCGATGCCAGCCAATTAACCAATTGCTCAACCACCCGCCCGTTCAACACCGTCATCCTGCCTGCGTCCGAAACGGGGGACGTGGACAGCGTTTATTTCATGACGCCGCAGACCGACGCCAATGCAATTCCCATGGGCGGGCACCACCGCATTGATTTTTCCAGCGGGCGCGAGGTTGCGCGGCGCAGCTTTACGCGCGGCTGCATCGACATATTGAAAGATGCTACGACCAGCGGGGTGTCCATCAGTCACATCCTCGACCCTATTCCGACCGAGATTCACCTTTTTTCGGCCTATGCAACAGGGCTGCCGATTTATGTCGGCACCGAGGATGCGCAACATGGTGAACGCATCTGGGTGATGGAAATATTGGACGGTCAGCCGCGCGTCTATCTGCTGCCCCCCGAACCCGCCGCACCCAGCGACAGTTAGGCGACAAACAGGGCGCGGCAGCGACAAGCGCGCCACATAGCCTGCTGGCAGATGAAGCGCTGATTTTCCCGCCGTTCAGCCTGTTCCATATATCCCTCTGATGGTCGGTCGGCGCGGCATCTGCCCCCCCGGATGCCCGCCGCCGACAGCCAGAGGAGAATATCATGACCCCGATTTGGACAAAATTGACCCTTGCCGCTGCGATCAGCCTGACCGCGCTCACCCCCAGCATCACCAGCGCGCATGGGCGCGGTGAATTGGCGCATGACCGCCAGGAATTGCGCCGCGACCGCGCGCAAATCCACCATGAACAGCGGCAATTGGGGCGTGCGGTCGTCCACCACAACCCGCAGCGTGCCCGCGCCGAAGTTCATGATGTGCGCGCCGCGCACCGCGAATATCGCGAAGACCGCCGCGAATATCGCGAAGACCGCCGCGACCACCATATTGCGCGCCACGTCTGGCGCCATCGCCATTGATAAAGCCTTGGGGGTGCCGCCTGAAAAGCGGCACTCCTAACCGGCCTGATTGGCGTCCCCGTCACCCCAGATGGCATCGGCGGCAATCCAGCCGCTACGCCCGCCAACATCCAGCTCACAAAAATCATCGCGGCATTCACCCAGCCGCCCGACAACGCCATGCGATGCGACATAGGCAATGGGGCTGGTGCTATCTGGGCGCACGCGCATCGGCGCGCGCTGCCCGGTCACTATCGCGCCGCGTTGTGGGGATAGCAGGCTTTGGTGCATCCAGCCGGTCGTCCCGTCCACTTCCTGCACCTGCCGCCAATTTTCGATGATCGCGATGACGCGCATCGGCATCCCCC
The DNA here is from genome assembly GCA_963205285.1 of Pseudomonadota bacterium. Lineage (GTDB taxonomy): Bacteria > Pseudomonadota > Alphaproteobacteria > Sphingomonadales > Sphingomonadaceae > Sphingopyxis. The sequence goes on from CAUJJQ010000023.1 coordinate 5,536, forward strand.
GCCGGTGATATTCCCACATCGCGCGCATTTCGGTCGACGGCCCGCGCCGCATCACCGCGCGATCCTGCCTTATGGTCGCCCAATAGGGGGGGGTGCGATCCTGCGCAACGGCGCTGCCGCTGCATTGGCTGAGCAGGGGGAGGAGCAATAAAGGCAGGCCAAGCGCCAGCAACAGCAATTTGGGACGGTCATTCATGCGGCGGCACGATAACTGCGCTTTGCCCCACCATCAACCATTTGGCGTTGCATCCGTGGTTTATGGGTTTACGGCCTGACATCATGGCTGAGTTAAGCGAACGTCCCACACAAACGCCCCTCGCGCGGCCGCGCCGTCCGCGTGTCATTGTTACCCGCCGCCTGCCGCCGGAGGTGGAGGCGCGGATGGCCGAATTATTCGACGTCACGCTGTGCAGCGAAGATAGGCCGATGCCGCGCGATGAACTGGCCGCCGCGATGCGCAGATGCGATGTTTTAGTGCCGACGGTTACCGATGATCTGACCGGTGATTTTCTGCGTCTGCCCGACCCCAGCGTCAAATTGATCGCCAATTACGGCATGGGGGTTGACCATATCAACCTTGCCGCCGCGCGCGATGCGGGGATTATCGTTTCCAATACGCCCGGCGTTTTCACCGACGACACCGCCGATATGACGATGGCGCTCGTCCTGTCGGTATCCCGCCGTCTGGCCGAAGGGGACAAGATGGTCCGCGCGCATGACTGGCGCGGCTGGAGCCCGACCCACATGCTCGGCCACCGTATCAGCGGGCGGATTCTGGGCATTTTGGGGATGGGGCGGATTGGTCAGGCGGTGGCGCGGCGCGCACGCGCATTTGGCCTGTCGATCCATTACCATAGCCGTCACCGCCTGTCCGAAGCGCAAGAGGCGGAATATGGCGCGACATGGCACGCCACCCCCGACACATTGCTGCGCGTTGCCGACATCATCACGCTGCACATGCCGCATACCCCCGACACCCACGAAATGGTGAACGCAACGCGGATCGCGGCGATGAAGCAGACCGCGACGATCATCAACACCGCACGCGGCGAATTGATTGACGATGATGCGCTGATCGACGCACTGACCCACCATCGCATCGCAGGCGCAGGGCTGGATGTGTACAGCCATGAACCGCGCGTCGATGAACGGCTGCTCGCGCTCCCCAACCTGGTGCTCTTGCCGCATATGGGCAGTGCGACCCACGAAGGGCGCGCCGATTCGGGTGCGCGGGTTATCGCAAATATCCGCGCGTGGGTGGACGGCCACCGACCGCCCGATCAGATACTCGCCGAATGGGTGTAAGGGATTTTTAGGCGCTTTGGCTGCAAAGCGCCCAAACCATGAGGCGCAACATTGGGGAGGGAGCGGGACATGAG
>CAUJJQ010000024.1 GCA_963205285.1 Pseudomonadota bacterium
CGTAATTTCGGTCGCTGACCTGATTATCTTACCAACCCGCCCCAGCCCGCAAGATTTGCGCGCGGTGGGCGCAACGGTAGATTTGAGCGAACGCGCCAGCAAGCCGCTGATCTTAGTCGTCAACGCTGCGACCCCCAAGGCCAAAATCACCAGCGAGGCGGCGGTTGCGCTGTCACAACATGGGACGGTCGCGCCCGTCACGCTGCACCATCGCACCGATTATGCCGCATCGATGATCGATGGTCGCACGGTGATGGAGGTTGACCCCAATGGCCGTTCGGCCGGCGAAATGGTCGCTTTGTGGGATTATATCAACGACCGGCTGGAAAAGAATTTCCGCCGCACCGTCTTTTCCGCGCCGAGTGCTGCTGCGCAGCCCGCCGCGATGCCCGGCGCCATCAGGCCGCTGGGCGGCGGCTTTGGCCGCCGGGTTGTCGGTTAAGGGAGGGCGCGCGCCATGGCCGAACCCAAACCTTTAGCCTCCCTCTCCGCCGGGTTGCTCGCCCGCAAGGGTGCTGCAAAGCCCGCCATGCGCCGTCAGGCGCAACTGGGCGGCAGCACACCTGCGCATCATATGGGTGATGATCTGGGCTGGAACGACATGGGATATGATGTCGATCCGCCACAGGACGCTATGCAAGATTACAACGCGCAACATGCCGCCGTTGCCGGGCTGACACCGATGGCAAGTACCGAAGCGGCGGTCAGCGAACCGGTTGGTGTTGCAGCGGCACAGCCGATCCATGAGGATGTAACGCCCAGCGACGTCGCACCCGAACCGATGGTGCGTGCACAACAGGCCGAAATTGCCGCTGCCATGGTGCCGCCTGCTGAAATGCCAGCCGAGATGCCAGCCGAGGTGCCAGTCGAAATGCGCGGCGCAGAACCGATCGTACCTGTCAGCCCACTGATGGTGCGCCGCCGTGTTGAAACGCCGGCTGTCGCCCCCGTGCCGCCACCTCCCGTGGCCGAGCGCGTGCGGCACACGCAGCCCGCGCCGCGTGTGCGGGCCGGGTCGCATGGCCGATTTGCCTTTACGCTGCGGCTTGACCCCGAACGTCATCTGCGCCTGCGCCTGGCGAGCGCGGCAACCAATCGTTCGAGCCAACAGATATTAATCAATCTTATTGACGAATTCTTGGCCACACAGCCGGAAATTGACGCCTTCGCCCGAAAGGCGCTCAGCGGACAACAAGGGAAAGCCTGACATGCACGCGCAAATATACCGCAGCATCGCGACCAAATTGGCAACGACGGGGGTAATCCTCGCCATCGGCCTTGGCGCACCGACCGCCATTGTGGTGGCAAGCGATGGTGAAGGGACGGCGGAAAACCCCGCCGCAGCCGCGAACCGCGCCGAACGTGCGACCCGCGACCTTGCCCGTGGACGTATCGACCGCGCGCTCGCTTCGGCAGAGGATGCGGTGGCCTATGCCCCCAATGATGCGTCGCACCGTGTGCTTTTGGGCAATATCTATATGTCGGCGGGGCGATTTGCCTCTGCCGCGTCGAGCTTTGAGGCGGCGGAACAATTGGGCGCAACCGACCGACGCGCCGTCATTGGCCGTGTCCTGTCGCTGATCGCCACCGGCCATCAGGCCGAAGCGCACAGCCTTATTGAGGCTCATGCGCAGGATTTGCCAGCATCCGATTATGGGTTGGCGCTGGCGCTGGCGGGCGATGTGGATCGCGGCGGACTGGTGATTACCGACATCATCCGCGCGGGTAATGCCACGCCGCGCGACCGCCAGAATCTCGCCTTCATCTATGCGCTGGCTGGCCGCTGGCTCGAAGCACGGTTGATCGCGGCGCAGGATCTTGGTCCGGCGCGGGTCGGTCCGCGTATCGAACAATGGGCAGCTATGCTGCAAAGCAACAGCGGGTTGATGCGCGTTGCCGCATTGATGCAGGTGACGCCGCAAAATGATGGCGGGATGCCGGTGCGTCTGGCGCTGCGTAATGCGGCCCCGGTAGGCTTGGCCGCCAACAATGTGGCCGATCCGGCACCTGTTGAACAATATGCCCCGCCGCCGCCCGCCAATACCACCGAGATGGTCGATGCGGCTTTGGCAGAGGCGGATGCCGCTGCTGCAACGCCGGTGCCCGCTGCCGCACCGGTGGTTCTCGCCGCTGCGGATGTGCCGCCGTCAATCGTCAGCGCACCGCCGCCGCCCGTCGAAGCAGCGACAAGCCCTGCCGCCAACCCGGCGGGAAGCTGGGTCGGCAGTGATGGCCGCCTTTATGTCTCCAATCCGGTGGTGCAGCAATTGCGCCGCGCCGTGGCAATGGTTGCGCCGCTTGCTGCCCGCCCGCACCGCGTCGCCGGTTCGGTCAACCCTAACCGCACCGAAACAGCCGCAGCACCTGCAACAACGGCACCCCGGGCAGTGACGGCACGCCTGTCGCCGCCGACTGGCCCTGTCGCAACGACCGGCTGGGTGGTGCAATTGGGCGCCTACGAAAGTCAGGCGATTGCGCGCGGCGCTTGGACCAATTTGTCGCGTCGCCATGCCAGCCTGTCAGCGCATGATGGCGTAACGTCGAGCGCGAGCGTCGGTGGCCACACGGTTTTCCGCCTGTCCGCAACCGGGTTTGCCACCCGCAACGCGGCCAATGGCGTGTGTGCCAGCGTGCGCAATGCCGGGGGCAATTGCTTTGTTCGATCGATGGCCGCGGGTGAAAATGTCCGCTGGGCATCGCGCGCACTGTCGGCCAGCCCAACCCGGGTTGCCGCACGATAAGTCAATGATTTCCTTGGTTTGCGCCACTGGCGTGAACCGACTTGCCGGAGGGGTTGGGGTCAAATGACCTCAGCCCTTCTGACTGCTGGGCTGGCTGTACGTGCGCTGCTCGCTATCTTGCCCATTGCGCGCGCTGCGCCCCGTCCCCAAATGGGGTGGGCAGTGGCCGGATGATTCTGACCGAACGGGCCGCCATTCACCAACGCCAACGGGGAAATTATGGCTGAAACGCACACCAAAATGCTGATTATCGGTTCGGGGCCGGCCGGGCTAACCGCCGCCATTTATGCGGCGCGCGCGGGGATGGAACCGATTGTGGTGCAGGGGATGCAGCCGGGCGGGCAGCT